>NZ_JAAPAW010000011.1:377023-483944 GCF_014435245.1 Streptococcus sp. IMAU 99161
TCTAAGATTTGAAAAAAAATATGAGTTAAAAGGCTATGCAGTTAAGGACAACAAAGTATTCATTCGTATTCAGGTACCAACTTACTTCCCAGAGCTCTTAATGAGAGGAGATTATTATTATAAAAACCCTAATTGGTCGGATTTCAATCAACTGTTCTTTGAGTGGCTTGATGAATTGCATCAAAGATATGCTGAAAAAGAGACAAATCGAGATGATCGTATTTCCTATATTATGCTTTCGACACTTTTACAACAGTTAGTTGATCAAAATTTCAATGCAAGATCATCATCTGGTTATACTAATAGTAGTGGTGAGTTGCGCACTACAGAATTCACGGTTGAAATGGAGGTGACAGATCAGGGTGACATTCGAATAGATTCAAAAAACTTGGCTATTCTCTTACAAATCCCTCAACAAATGAAGGGAGAAAATAAGTATGGTAAGGGAGATGAAAATAATATCTTTTGGACAATTCCATCAGGAAGTAATAGTGATGGACAAAAGATAAAAGAAAAATTAAAGAAATTTAATCCAAAAGATCCTGTTAAAAGCTATGCAATTGGGACGCCAGTTGTATTTGCTAATGGATTAGAAGTTACACTAAATAGTGTAACAGACGATCCAAATTTGGATGTTCAGGATGATCAAAATCGTATCGATAAATCGAAAAATCAACATCGGCTGATAGTCGAATTTACATTATCGAATCCAACACCTCTTCGTATTGAAAGTTCTCCAAATTATTCAAATGTAGATCTCTATGATGGCCAGGGAAAATCTGCCTATATGTTGAATAACACGTTAAATTATAAACAGCCAACTGTCCTTGAGGCTGGAGAGTCAGCTAAATATAAAATTAATTATTTAACAGATGGGGATGGACCATTTACGGTTGTTTATGGTGATGCAAAATGGGTTATTCAAAAATAGAGAAATACCCTAATTTTTAGCTAGCCTATTGTAAAAACTAGTTAGTTAAGAAATGATAAGAAGCCACTATTACCAATGAAGCATTGAATAGACTCATCAGTTGTTTAGATTAAATTTATATATATGCATACTTCTACCGTACAACTGTCTAAAGAATTCATTTCAAAATTCAGAGCCAAAGAAGTTTAAGAAACCGAATATTCAATTAATAAAAAATATAGCAAGGTAGAGATAGAATTGGAAAAAAGAATATGAAGAAGATTTTGAAATCATTTAAGTTTTATATATTGTTAGTTTTTCTCCTACTAATCGGGGGATCGTATATACAGTATGAACTTCATACACGAGAAGTAACACAATTTATCAGTTGGAAACCTCGTCCTAAACTGGTTGCATCTCAATTTATAGGAGATGGGAAAGCAGTTGCGCTCCAATGGGAAACTCAAAAAGAATTGGATGAGGCTCTAGAGGCACAAGATTACGATAAGGAAATTTCTGTAGAGAGACCTATAGAAGGAAGCAATCGTGGATACTATATTGCACAAGTAAGCTACAAGTTAAGAACAGATGCTTGGACTCCTCGTTTTGATAGAAAGTATAAAACTCTCGGTGGTTCTCGTATTGATAGTATCAATAATAGGAGTAATAAACCTGAAAAAGGAGAATACTGGCTGATTGATATTTATGACACTGCAGATAATAAAATAAAAAAGAAAACTTTTGATATGTTCAAAGTGGTAAGAGATCTCAATAAAGATTATCTCCCATTGGCTACACATACTGGCTCTCTATATTATGATAAGGATGATCAAGAAACCTACCTTTCCATTGGTCTTTTAGTAGGATCGAAAGATAAATATGTGGTTAAGCCAGGCGATATTCATGTGGAAACGGAATTCAATACAAAAGTCGGCCTGATGAATGTTAAAACAGGAAAGATTTCACTCACAACATCATCAGGAAAGGAGTATGATCAACTTCGAGATGATGACCAAAAAAACTATAATGTAACCCATCCCTTTGAATCTAATCCGAAGTATAATTTTGAATCAAAAATTTCATTTTATGATTCATGTTTAAAATATGTAATAAAAAATGATGAAGACACGACGATTCCATTAAAATCTACTTACCCGAAAGTCTACACTATTTTAAGTAAAGGGCATAGTGAGAGAACAGATGGAGACTATGAAAAGGGTGAGGAAGCCTACCTATACTTTCTTGGACAAGAAGATCTCAACTTTGATATAGATATTCTAAATCTGTTCTATCCAGTGGGAGGTTCGGATGACTTCAAACTATTTTCCTATTACAGGATTCCAGCAGAGTATTCAAAAGATGGTCAAGAGCATGTTGTGAAGAATCAGAAGGAGTTTTTCGAATATTTCAAAGAAAATCCAAAATCACTAGAATGAGATCGTGCATTTCGTATATTCCATAAGGAGGTTAGGCTATGAAGCCCAATTATTTCAAACTATTAGCAGGAATTCCACTTTTTCTTTGTTGCCTGTTTCTTTCCAGTTGTAAGATCATGACACCGAGTGATTATAAAAAGGCTAAGGAAGTTGTCAGCAGTGAGCTTGCTAAGGTTGGTTTGCATGGGAATATTAAAATTAATCGTCTTTCCTGGCAGGCTTTAGAAATTCCAGGTTATAAAGTTGATTTTACTTATTCGGAGAAAACCTATGACGGTCAAACCGTACCTCTTGAGGTGCATGCTTTCTTACAAAATGACTGGTCTGATCCCTATGGACAAACCACTCCAAGTTATAAAGAAGTTTTTACAGAGCAGAAGACAGTACAGAAAAAAGAGTCCCAACTACTGGATAAGCTTAAAAAGCAGGATCTAGGCCTGACTTTCTCTTATTTTCATTTTCTTCCCAATGTTGATTCTTCTTATCAAAAGGAGGCTGCAGAAGAATTGGAAGAACTGGCAGCTCAAAATAGGCAAGAAGGAAAGAAAGATTTCGCAGGTTATTACCAGATTCCGTACACCACCCTTATTCAAAAGGGGATGGTTCGTATGATGATCTCAGTAGAAGACGATCAAGTCATCCAGGAAAAGGATTTAAAAGCTGCCACTAAAAAGTTGGATGCTAGTGACCTTCCAGATGGTGATTATGATTTCTATTACCTGAATTTCAAAAATAAAGATCATGAATCTGTCTCTTATAATTTCAAAGTTAAGGATGGACAGGTTATGAAATTGGATTAGTAAAAAAGGTAAAATAGAAAAAAGATAGCTCAGGATGAAGGTTCCTGAGCCATTTTTGTTAACCATTAAAGAAGAACAGAATACAAAAAGAGAACCTTTCGGTCCTCTCTTATTTGTTTAAACTTCTATGAATGAGTGTAGAAGTTTCTTCGTTAGGGGGTTGATAGAAGTAATGACTGTTCCTAATGATACTATTAGTTATCAGTCAATTTCCGTTTGATTACAAGAGCACCTGCCAAGACAAGAGCACCTGTCAATACAAGTCCAGTTGCAACGACTTCACCAGTATTTGGTAAGAATCCTTTACGACCGCCTTTGTTGCCACCATTTGAAGCTGGTCCGTTAGGAGTTTTAGTTGTACCAGAATGATCAGGTTTATTTGGGTTTTCTGTTGTAGATAAAGAAGTCTTAGGTTCTACAGTTGTAGTCGTAGTTGTTGTATCTTCTTCACTACTATTATGATTTTCTGGTTCTTCTGGTGTTGTAGTTGAAGTAGTTGTAGGTTCATCGGTAGTACTTACTGAAGGTTTAGGCTCATCAGTTGTGGTTGTACTAGTAGTAGATTCCTTTGTAGTAGTTGTACTAGTGGTAGATCCTTTTGTAGTAGTTGTACTAGTAGTAGGTTCCTTTGTAGTGGTTGTACTAGTAGTAGATTCCTTTGTAGTAGTTGTACTAGTGGTAGATCCTTTTGTAGTAGTTGTACTAGTAGTAGGTTCCTTTGTAGTAGTTGTACTAGTGGTAGATCCTTTTGTAGTAGTTGTACTAGTGGTAGGTTCCTTTGTAGTAGTTGTACTAGTGGTAGGTTCCTTCGTAGTAGTTGTACTAGTGGTAGGTTCCTTTGTAGTAGTTGTACTAGTAGTAGGTTCCTTTGTAGTAGTTGTACTAGTAGTAGGTTCCTTTGTAGTGGTTGTACTAGTAGTAGGTTCCTTTGTAGTAGTTGTACTAGTAGTAGGTTCCTTTGTAGTGGTACTTGTTGTTGTGGTAGTCGAAGTTGTAGTTGTTGTCGTAGTTGTAGTTGCTGGTTTATTTGAAGTGTTTACAACTTTGATAACATTCGAATCATTGATCGGTTCTACTTTTGATGTATAACCATCAGGTGTATTCGTTTCTTCTACTGAATAAACAATCGGTTTACCATCTTTAATACCTGGCAATTTAGAAAATTCAGCAGACCAACCAGAAGCCTTCGTCAAGGTCTTAGTCATACCTTCCAATTTTTGACCATCGGCCATCAATTGAACAGTAATGTCTTTACGATCTGATTCACTATCACCAACCCATTCTTTTTGAACAGTTACTGTTTTATCTCCAGTTACCCAGAAGTTCAATTCTGTATTGTTCCAGAATGCTGGGTCTTTCAATGGTGTTTTAATTTCATCAGCTGTTAAAGTAGCATCATTATCAACACGGATAGTTGTCTTAGGAATCAATGTTTGGTATTCAACGATTAATTCATCGCTACTTGCTTTTTTGAAAACATCACTTACGTCTGATAAATTCACAGTAAATCCGTTGCCATCTGCATCGAATTTCACATGTTTCCAGAAATCCCAACCTGAAGCAACTACTTGTCCACCTTTTCTAAGTGTGAATGATGGTTTCAAGTAAGTTCCTACAAAGAACTCATTTGCTGCGTGGTTCGCTGCTGGTTTGAATGTAATCTTAGAGTAATCTACAGCTGGAGCTTTGATTTTATCTGAAACTACTGGATTTGTGAGAGCTTGTTTCTTAGCATCCCCATTGACACGGATAAACCAAGTAGTTAAATAATAGTCATCTCCAACATTCATCCAAGCATAGTTTTCTGAAACATCTAATTTGAATTGTTTAGAAACAAAATCACCAGTCTTATTATATTTATTTAAGACTGCTTCGAAAACGCCAGGGCCATCAGGACGTGTAATGATGACTGATTCTGAACCTACTCTTGAAGTAGCGGTTTTATTTCCAGGATTTCCTGGTGTGTTATCCCATTCTGCTTTGTATGAGTAGCCACCCTTTACGTTTTGGTTCATGGATTCGATTGCTTTTTTGAAAGTAAACGTAATCTTTTTGTTGGTCATCGCAATCGTAGCTACTTCAGCACCATTGGCTTGTAGTGATTTCGTTGCGACTTCAGTGATATTGACACCTTCTGGAGCATCGATGGTGAACGTATCCCCTTCTTTAACAGATTTACCAGTTAAATCCCAGTCAAATGAAAACGTAACTTTTTGTCCACTTGCCTGAGCTTTTAGGTTTGATACTGTTGGCGTTACAGTGGCTGCACTGACAGGTTTAATTACTGATAAACCCATTGCTACCACACTGATCATAGCTACAATCATAGCTATTTTCTTGTAGATAGATTTCAAAATATCCTCCAATCTTTTTCTTGTTCAATCCCCCTTGTTTTTCCACATAGTGACAAATGTATGTGCGATCGGTTAACAGTAAAAATTTCTGACTTTGCTCCGTAAATCAGTTATTTGTTCTATATGATCAGTAGTAGAGTAGATTATTTTCAACAGTTCAAAAATTTTCTTCCACTACCGTATTTATCTTGAAAGAACCCTTCATGGGCCTAACAAGATGCAAAACTTCCCCACTAACCTTGACTGTTTCGATCAAAAACATTGGGTTATCACAAGTATAGTATTAGCAATGATAATCAATCTCCTAATAGCGAATAGGATTCAATCCCATCAGCTATTCAGATCACAATCACCATCATTATAATTATATGCTTTTGTATGCACAAGTCAAGCTAAAAGCAACAAAATTATATAGAAATGTTCATGTTTACAGTTTCCTCCTTTGCCCCTTTATTTCCCGCCATTTTCGCCTTTCGTGATATAATAATCAGATAAGAAAAAGAGGAGACCAAAAGCTAGATGATCACTTCAAAATACGATTGGCAATTGGCTGAGCCAAGTGCAGATGAGGCCTTTTTAGCCCTTGCCAAAAAAGCAGGCCTAGAAGCGTCCGTAGCAAGCTTACTGTATGAGCGTGGCATTCAGACCAAAGAGGATTTAGAAGACTTTTTAGAACCCAAGTTAGAGAACCTTCACGACCCTTATTTGCTCCATGATATGGACAAGGCAGTGGAGCGCATTAGACGGGCGATCGAAGATTACGAGCAGGTCCTCATCTATGGAGACTACGATGCGGACGGGATGACTTCGGCCTCTATTATGAAGGAAACCTTGGAGCAGATGGGTGCAGAGGTGCAAGTCTACCTACCCAACCGCTTCACAGACGGCTATGGTCCCAATGAGAGTGTCTACAAGTACTTTATCAAGCAGCAAGGTATTTCCCTGATTGTCACGGTGGACAATGGTGTCGCGGGTAATCAAGCCATTGCTATGGCTAAGGAAATGGGAGTGGATGTCATCGTGACCGACCACCACTCGATGCCGGAAGTCTTGCCAGATGCTTATGCGATCGTCCATCCGGAGCATCCAGATGCGGCTTATCCCTTCCGTTATCTAGCAGGATGTGGCGTGGCCTTTAAGCTGGCCTGTGCCCTCCTAGAGGAAGTACCGGTCGATCTCTTAGACTTGGTAGCCATCGGAACCATTGCTGACATGGTGAGCCTGACAGATGAGAATCGGATCCTAGTCAAATACGGCCTTGGTGTTCTCCAACATACCCAGCGAATGGGCTTGCAGGAGCTCTTTGAAATCGCTGGGATTCGTCCAGAGGATATCAATGAAGAAACGGTTGGCTTTCAGATTGCCCCTCGTCTCAATGCCCTTGGCCGTCTCGATGATCCCAATCCAGCCATCGAGCTACTGACTGGTTTTGACGATGAAGAAGCACACGAGATTGCCCTCATGATCCATCAGAAGAATGAAGAACGCAAAGAGATTGTCCAAAGTATCTATGACGAAGCCAAAGCCATGGTTGACCCGAGCTTGCCCGCCCAGGTCTTGGCCAAGGAAGGCTGGAATCCGGGAGTGCTTGGTATTGTCGCAGGTCGTCTATTAGAAGAACTTCATCAGCCGGTCGTTGTTTTAAGTATCGAAGATGGACGGGCTAAAGGAAGTGCTCGCAGTCCTGAGTCGGTCAATATCTTTGAGGCTCTCGATCCTCACCGGTCGATCTTTGTCGCCTTTGGAGGACATGCCGGTGCGGCAGGGATGACGCTCGAGGTGGACCAACTCCCTGCCTTGTCTAAGGCCCTTACCGACTATATTGCAGAGCAAGAGATTGATCTCAACACTAAGTCTAGCTTAGCCATCGACGAGGAACTGCATCTGACCGATCTCTCGCTTGAGACCCTGAAAAGTTTTGAACGCTTGAGTCCTTTTGGCATGGGCAATAAAAAACCCGTCTTTCTGGTCCGTAACTTCAAGGTAGAAGGGGCGCGCTCGATGGGTGCTGGCAATACCCACTTGAAACTCAAGATCTCTCAAGAAGATGCGACCTTTGAGGTGGTTGCCTTTGGCTTGGGAAGCCTAGAGTCGGAATTTGCGCAAGTGCAAAATCTGGAGCTAGCTGTGCAGTTGTCGGTCAACCAATGGAATGGCCAAACAACCCTTCAACTCATGCTGGTTGATGCGCGTGTGGACGGAGTCCAGCTCTTTAATATCCGCTCTAAAAATGCCAGCCTCCCCGCCGGTGTTCCGGTTCTTGACTTTACCAAAGAATTACCAGATCTAACTGGCGTTTCCGCTGTTGTAGTTGGAAATATCCCAGAGGATATAAAGCAACTTCGGCAAATCTTTCAAGAACATGATTTCCAGGCTGTTTATTTCAAAAATGAAATCGCCAAAGCCTACTATCTGACAGGATACGGCAGTAGGGACCAGTATGCCAAGCTCTATAAGACCATCTATCAGTACCCAGAGTTCGATGTCCGATACAAACTGAAAGACCTAGCGGCCTATCTCAAGATCCAGCAGATCCTCCTGGTCAAAATGATCCAGATCTTCCAAGAGCTGGGCTTTGTGACCATTGAAAATGGGGTCATGAAGGTCAATAAAGCTGCAGAAAAACGGGAAATCGCAGAAAGCACCATCTACCAAAAACTCAAACAAACTGTGAAAGAACAGGAGTTGATGGCCCTTGGAACGGTTCGCGAAATCTACGACTATCTGACAGGACAGGCCTAATGAAAAAACACTTAAAAAAAATTCCTCTGGCTCAGCCCCTTCCTGCTTGTTGCTCTTTATTGGTTAGGAATCTACCTGAGTTTAAAAAATCCCATGGATGAGATCACTTACTCTGAAAATGGTGGGATAATGCGAAATATGATTGTCAAGTCCTACACTCAAACAATCGGAAGTGGAGCTCCTTGGAAGGAAGATGAAGGATTTCAGACTTTTCCCTATTCTGATAAAATCGTTGGTGGAAAGGAGCATCTAGCTGTTACTATGTTTAGAGGCACTGCAGATTGGTTCTATCTGTACAAATACAAATTAGATGAAAATACATCAGTTAATTTGGTATTTGAATATAAGGCCTCTAAAAAGATTTTTTACCAAAGTGACCTCTATCTGACAATCAATGAGACAAGCTACGAGGGCCAGCAACTCCTTGACCAACTTGCCACCTACGGCAAAGACCGCACGTGGTTGAAAAAGCAAAGTAAGAAGGTCGCTGAACAATACATTATTGGTACCTGGTTTAAGAATGGAAGTTCCCGTTATTCATTGAAAAACTTGGGGGATATGAAAATCGAGTACGATAAATTGATAGAAGAATAGTAAGGAAAGTTTTAAAGTGTCATCCCCATCTTTTAAGATGTGGGATTTTTTAGTAACAATTAATAAAATCAGAGAGCAGATATTATAAGGCTTAGATACTACTAACTAAGCTTTTTTAAATTGTAAAAGTCTGTTATAATACTTCTAACTCTTTAGAACGTAGGGGTATTTTAAAAAATAAATATTTGGAGGAAATGTATGGGTTTAATACAATCAAATGCTATTTCAGCTGCAGATGCAATTAGTGAGCTGGTATCAGTTGATACTAGCAGTGTGAAAAATCAGAAAGTTTCATTCTCTTACACCCAAGAAATTACAGGAATGGAAAATGGAAAGGAGGTAACTAATTCAGTTCTTCAGGCTATTAGCGAATTTAGTCAAGCAGTTTTAATTCAAGCCAACAAGTTCCCTCAAATTGCTGCTGTAATTGAAAAGAGAGATATAGAGGAATCGCAAAGATGGAACCATTAAATAAAAGAATAGATAAGAGCGAAAAAGAACGCTCTACTTTGACTCGAAAAATTATAGAACTTGAAGAAAAAGAAGATGATTTTAAATTATTACAGAAGCGCCATGAAAACAGGGTTCTTTATTTAGCGGAGCAATTTGAACAGCTATCTTCTGGTGTGGACTCATTACTAACAGAATCGGATATGTCAACACAATTTAGAATTCAGGAGTTAGAAAATAATCAAGAACTGCGTCGTCAAATGTCCGAATATGTTCAAATTCATTTTGATGATATAGAAAAATTGAGTCAATCATTTCGTCGAAATACGGATGAACAAAGAGATAAATTAATATCAGAAAGGAATCAATTGCCTTGGGAGTGAAATATAGTTCTGCAGAATCTAGTGCATTAATTGATGCACTATCAAACAATATAGAAGTCGCAAATGAAATTACTGATAGATTATCAAGTGGCTGCGAATACTTGGTAAGTTCTTTGGATTCAGGTAAATTACAGGGAGCCGCATATACTGCTGGTAAAGGGCTTTTTACCGATATTATTATCCCTGCAATTACGAAAATCAAGGAAGCAGTGGATGATATTCAGATAGAGTTGAATTCATATAAAACAGCAAATGAACCTGTCTCTCACTATGGAAATCTTGATTTAGAAGAGTTAAAAGCTCTCAAAAAAAGTAAAGAAGACATGTTAAAAGTTGTTAATGAACAGATTGCTGAGCATGAGAGCTTTTTCAATCAATTAAAAGATCATATTACTTTTAATTACGATGCCCATCGTGAGACTTCTCGTCAATTGACTGAATCCAAAAATAATCTAGAGTCAGAAATTCAAAGTGTGACAAAGAAAATTGATGCGTTGGAATTGTTTGTATCACAGGTGGCATCATTTTTCTCCGATAGTCTAACTGTTTTAAAACTTGCTATTCAAGGAGCAAGTCAGTTAAGTCAAGTGACTGTTGATGCCAATGGAAATTATAATACAGATGGTCTAGATATGACTTGGTTGAAGAAAATGAATGCTCAGAAAATAGTGAATGAATCACCAAGTTTACAAGATCTATCACCAGAAGATGCTATGTTTGCACAGAACTTGATGAAGCAATATGGATTTAACGAGAAAACAGCAAGGGAAATCATAAAAGTCAGGGATGGAATTGATAAAAAATTTCCAGATAAGTCTCAAAATGAAAAAGATTACATATTTCTTAGGATCATTGGGAGTGCTTATTACGAAGGATTTCAGTGGGATGAGACTGCAGGAGGATTAGTAGAATATTTTTATAAAAAGAAATCTTTGGTTGAAAAAGATATTTATGTTGTGAAAAGCTTTGATGAAATTATGGAAGAACTAGGATTAAGTAAAGAGGAATCGAAACATCTACACTCGATGCTATACTTCCAGCATGCTGTATCGGGAACAGATCAACCTGTTGGAAGTTATGATGAAAATGAATTAAATAAATATAGTAAAGAGGTTGAGGAAAATTATACAAATAATAAAGGTTTAACAATATCGTCTGAAGAAATTTACAATGTAGCAAAAAATATGTATCGAAAAGCTGACTTTACTCATCAGTCGATCACAATGGCTACCCATGTTAGTCCTAGATGGTTTGTCTTAGCTGATTTTTATGGCGGGAGAAAAAATGTTAAAGACTTATCTGGTTGGGAAGGCGATACAACCAGAAATGCAACCGAAATGCAACCAAGTATAGGAACAGATGATTATCTTGCAGACTTAGATTCTGTGAATATTGTGAAACGAATGACTTCAAAAACTCAATCCTATACGCAAGCGATGAATAGCTACTTCAGTGATCTACAAAGCTCTCCGACTTTGAGAGAAAAAGAGTTTAAACAAAATGTTGATTTGAAAGAAGTTAAATCAACTATATTTGGTAGTCTTGTACCAAACAGAGTTTCAGGAAAAGTTATTTCAAGCACTAGTAATGTAGACATTTATGAAAAACCATCGGAAGAACAATCAATGAATTATCTAAAGGAACATTTTAATTCATCTTATAAGTTCATCAGGA
Source organism: Streptococcus sp. IMAU 99161 (assembly GCF_014435245.1). Classification (NCBI taxonomy): domain Bacteria; kingdom Bacillati; phylum Bacillota; class Bacilli; order Lactobacillales; family Streptococcaceae; genus Streptococcus; species Streptococcus sp. IMAU 99161. The sequence continues at coordinate 388,367 of NZ_JAAPAW010000011.1, forward strand.
GTTTGGAAAAAGAAGAAATGCAATATGAAAGAGGTAACTAATGAATCAGAAACTAAAAAAAATCCTCTGGCTCACACCCGTATTACTTTTTTGCCTTTATTGGCTGGGAATCTACCTGAGTCTCAAAAATCCCATGGAGGAGATTGTCTACTCTGAAAATGGTGGCTTGATGCGCTATATCACAGTGAATCGATTTACTCAGTCGATTGGCAGCTTGCGTGTTTGGAAGGAAGATGAAGGTTTTCAGACCTATCCGTATTCAAAAGGAATTGTCGGTGGAAACGAAGAACTGTCCGTGCTGATGTTTCGAGATAGTTCAGAATGGGTTTATTGGTATAAATATCGACTGGACGGAAATGCCTCGGTTCGTATGACCTTCAAATATAATTCTAAAAAAAGAGTATTTTTTCAAAAAGAAGTATATCTATATGCGGATAAAAAAGAAATTGAAGGCAGTGAGTTTTTACAAAAACTTGCCGCATATGGCAAAGACCGGACTTGGTTGAAAAAACAAAGTAAGAAAGTTGTCGAACAATACATTCTTGGTACTTGGTTCAAAAATGGGAGTTCCCGTTATTCCTTGAAAAACTTGGGAGATATGAAAATTGAGTACTGCAAATTGTTAGAAGAATAGTAAGGAAGTTATGAAAAAATATCGAAAAAAAATCCTCTGGCTCACCCCCATCTTACTTTTCTGCCTTTATTGGCTGGGAATCTACCTGAGTCTCAAAAATCCCATGGAGGAGATCGTTTACTCTGAAAATGGTGGGGTGATGCGCTATATCACAGTGAATCGATTTACTCAGTCGATTGGCAGCTTGCGTGTTTGGAAGGAAGACGAAGAATTTCAGATTTACCCTTATTCCGAAGGAATTGTTAGCGGTGATGAGCAACTTTCAGTCCTGATGTTTCATGATTCGTCTGATTGGGCATTTCGATATGAAGCTGATATAGCTAAGGATGTTAAGGTTTGTTTTAAATTTACCTATGATTCTACTAAAAAAATCTTTAGGCAGGAGGACCTATATCTTTCTAAAAATGGGGTAAGATACGAAGATCAGCAACTTCTTGATCAACTTGCCACCTATGGCAAAGACCGGACTTGGTTGAAAAAGCAAAGTAAGAAAGTTGCTGAACAATACATCCTTGGTACTTGGTTCAAGAATGGAAGTTCCCGTTATTCCTTGAAAAACTTGGGGGATATGAAAATCAAGTACAATAAATTGATAGAAGAATAGTAAACCTGTTTCCAATCCCACATCATTTTTCAGATGTGGGATTTTTGCATTTGACTCGGAGACTTGGGCAAATGATTTGGCAAAAATGATGCAAGTTACTAGAATTCATGGTATAATGGAATGTAAAAATTTTTAGGAAAGAAAGTAAACCATGAATTTAAAAGATTACATTGCAAGCATTGAAAATTATCCGCAAGAAGGGATCACTTTCCGTGATATTAGCCCTTTGATGGCTGATGGGAATGCCTATAGCTATGCGGTTCGTGAAATCGTTCAATACGCGACAGACAAGAAAATCGATATGATCGTAGGGCCTGAAGCGCGTGGATTCATCGTTGGTTGCCCGGTGGCTTACGAATTGGGTGTTGGTTTTGCTCCTGTTCGCAAGCCTGGTAAATTACCACGCGAAGTAATCTCTGCTGACTATGAAAAAGAATACGGTGTCGATACCCTCTGCATGCACGCAGATGCTATCAAACCTGGCCAACGTGTTCTCATCGTTGATGACCTTTTGGCGACTGGTGGTACCGTCAAAGCAACCATCAAAATGATCGAAAAACTCGGTGGAGTGGTAGCAGGGTGTGCCTTTCTGATCGAGTTGGACGACTTGAAAGGTCGCGATGCGATCGGAGATTACGACTACAAAGTCTTGATGCATTACTAATATAGTCTATCATTATAACTAGATACAGAAAAACCATAATTGAAAACTATAAGCTCCTATCATATAATGTTAGTTAAGAACTTGTAAGATGGGAGCTTTTTATGCCAATTACACTAGATAAAAAATTACCAGCAGTTGATATCCTTCGTTCCGAAAATATTTTTGTCATGGATGATGTTCGGGCGACTCACCAGGATATTCGGCCGATGAATGTTCTCATTCTTAATCTCATGCCGACCAAGGTTGCGACGGAAACGCAGCTCTTACGCCTCTTGGCCAATACGCCCTTGCAGCTTAATGTAGAATTTCTCTACATGGCGAGCCATGAATCCAAAAATACAGCAGCGGAGCACTTGGAGAGTTTCTACAAGACCTTTGAGGACATCAAGGACAACTACTATGATGGCTTAATCGTGACAGGAGCACCGGTTGAAAAAATGGACTTTGAGGATGTAGATTACTGGGAGGAGTTGACCCAGGTCTTTGAATGGTCCAAGCGTCATGTCTTTTCTACCTTGCATCTTTGTTGGGGAGCCCAGGCCGGTCTTTTCTACCGGTACGGGATTCAAAAGGTCGAACTCTGTGACAAGCTATCTGGTATCTATGACCAAGCGGTGGTCCGCCCTGATAGTCTTCTGATGCGAGGCTTTGATGATCGTTTTCTTGCACCTCATTCTCGCTATACGGATATTCCTTTGAAAGAAGTCCTTGAAAAGAGCAACCTTCAAGTGATTGCGCAGGGAAGTGAGGTTGGATTGTCCATCATTGCCAGTCCGGACATGCGTGAAGTCTATAGCTTTGGCCATCTAGAATATGATCGTGATACGCTAGCCAAAGAATACTACCGCGATGTCAAGGCAGGCTTGGATCCAGACCTTCCAAAGAATTATTTTGACCACGATGATGCCAGCACAGAGCCTCGCATTCGTTGGAATCTAGCAGCGACGACCTTCTTTAGTAATTGGATCAACTATGCGGTTTATCAAGAAACACCTTACCGCTTGGAAGAATTAGAAAAAGATATTTCATTTTATGGTTACCTATAAAGGGGAAGTATGACATATTCACAAGCATTTAAGTCTGGCAACTTGGTTCTTCCAAGTGCCTTGCTTTTTCACTATCATGACTTGTTCGACCAAGCAGATGACTTCTTGGTTTGGCAGTTTTTCTTTCTTCAAAATACCACAGGTCAGGATGCACTGACACCTAATCAGATTGCTCAACACCTGGGTAAGACTGTGACAGAGGTCAACCGAATCATGTCCAATTTGACCACAAAGGGCCTTCTGCAATACCGGACCATTGAGCTCAATGGCGAGATTGAGGCCATCTTTGATGCGACCATTGCTTTGGAGCGATTGGATGATCTTTCGGAAGCAAAAACGCAAAGCAAAGCCCAGAGTGCACCTGCAAAAGGCAATGTCATCAAGGACTTGGTAGAGACCTTCCAACAAGAGCTTGGACGGCTACTAACGCCATTTGAAATCGAAGATTTGACCAAGACCGTGCGCGAGGATCAGACAGATCCTGACGTGATCAAGGCCGCCCTTCGTGAAGCTGTCTTTAACGGGAAGCCTCACTGGAAGTACATCCAGGCTATTTTGCGCAATTGGCGTAGTGAAGGCATCAACAGTCTGCCCCAAGTTGAGGCCAAACTGCAAGAGCGTGAACAGGCCAATCCACGCAATGTGACCGTATCAGACGATTTCTTGAAAGCCATGGATTTATGGAAGGATTAAGAGGAGACAATTGATCAAATGAAACGGGGAGACAAGAAAAGACCCAGACGATTTAGATGGCTCTATCCGACTATGTTTGTGGTCGGATTGTTTTTATTATTTGGCGTGGTCAGCTTTTACTACGTACGAACCAACCTATTAGCTTCGGGCTTGTACCCAGTAGATGAGAGTCTGGTGGAGGCTGGTTATACCAAAACGAAGACAGGCTTTCGCAAAAAAGAGGCCAATGTGACCATTGACATCCAGTGGAATGAAAAAACAAAAGTATTTGATAAGAATCACTATCGTTTTAAGGCTCATCAAAAGACAACTTTCTGGAAGAAAACCTATGTGGATAAGGAAACGCTTGAAAGCTTGACCAACGGCCAGCTATCTAACCAATATGGTTTTGTGCATTACTCCAAGGTTAGTCAGAAAGATTGGCTAAGGGTTTCTCCAAGACTGGTAGCCCACGCTGGAGGAACAGTTCGGGGGAAGGAGTACAACACGAAGTATACCAACTCCTTAGAGGCTTTACGGCAAAACTACAATCTCGGCCATCGCTTGTTTGAAATGGATTTTAATTTGACCAGCGACAAGAAATTGGCTGCAGTCCACGATTGGCACCATTATGGAAACAAAGATGGTGTTGCTCTTTCTTCGGAAGAATGGAAGAAATTTCAAGGCTATGGTTCTCCAGAAACACCAAGTCGCTTTACGACCATGCTGATAGGGGATGTGTTTGATCAAATGCTGATCAATCGGGATATGGTGTTGATTACCGATACCAAATCAATGGAAATCCCTAAGGAAGATAGGATCACACAATTTAAAGAACTTGTTTCAGAAGCAAACAAGCGGGACAAAGAACTATTGGATCGTGTAATTCCACAAATTTATAATCAAGAGATGTTCGGAGAAATCGAAGCGATTTATCCTTTCAAACATGTCATCTATACCTTGTATGCGTCACCAGATAGTGCAGAAGAGGTACTGGATTTTATTTCCAAGCACAAGGAAATTGAAGCAGTAACTATACCTATCGATGATTCTCGATTAACTCCTAAGTTTATCGAACAGGTACATCAGCTTGGAAAACGGGTTTATGTTCATACAATTCAAACCTATGAGAATTTAACTAAGTATGCAGCGATCAATGTCGATGGCTTTTACACTGGCTTATTGACCCCACAGGATATGGCCGTGTATGAATCCGTATCGAAATAAAACAGAAAACTAGCCCTTTCATCAGGCGCTAGTTTTTGCATTTATAAATAGTCGGAGTAAGCTTTTTCTAGTCTAGCAAGGAGTTCTTGTTTTTCCTCGTCGCTTGCGAAGGAAGCCTGGATAGCATCGACATTGTGCTGGTAAAAGTCAGCTTCCTTGGTTTGGAAATGCTGATGGTAGAGGGCGTATTCCTTAGTGAGATCGGTATCAGATACGGTTCGGTTATCGGTATTGATGCTGATCCGAGCTCCGGAGGCTTTCATCTTCAAATAAGGGAAATCTTCTATAGTCGGTGCGGCTTTTGTCTGTAAGTTGCTGGTCAAGCAGAGTTCACCCGTGACCCCATTGTCAATAAAGGATTGGAGTAAGGCTGGTTCATGAGATAGAGCTGTCACGTGACCATTGCGTTTGATGCCAAAAGCAATCGATTGGGCTACAAAGTGTGGGCAATGACACTCACCTGCGTGAAGCGTCATAGGCCGATGGTAACTCTTAATCTGCTCGATTAAAGGGCGAATATCTTCCGGAGAGTAGTTGTGCTCATCGCCAGCAAAGTCAAAACCGACAAAATCTTGATCCTTCACTTGGTTGGCTTCTGCCAGAATGCGAGAGGTGAGTTTTGGATCTGACTGGCGCATGCCACAGACCAGGGCTTTGACTGTAATGCCAAATTCATCCTGGGCTTGGCGCAATCCTTCACAGACAGCATCGATAGTTTCTGGGACGGTAAGTCCTTGGTCCATGGACAATTCTGGGGCAAAACGAACCTCGATGTAGAGGACATTCTCTAGAGCCGCTTGCTTAGCGACATCGTAAGCAGCAAGGGTCAGGGCTTCCTTGGTTTGAAGAAGGGGCCGAATGTAGTCAAAGGCCTCCAAATAGTCCAAGAGATTCTCACAGTGGGCAGGGGCAGTGACATGGTGTTTGAGCTCTTCATCGCTAGCAGGTAGGTCAATATTGGCCATAGCTGCCAATTGGCGAATAGTCGGAAGAGACAAGGAACCGTCTAAGTGACAGTGAAGTTCTGTCTTTGCCAAACTATGAAAATCGATCGTGGACATGGTTTTCTCCTTCAAATTGTATTTTTTCTATACTATCATTTTGACCAGAAAAGTCAAGTAGCGTTCGTGTAGCAGATTTTTGAAAGGGAGTCTGATATTTGATATGCTAGAAGTAGCTTAGATAAAAAGGAGAAATGAGATGTCAGACTATCAATTACCAGAAGTATGGGAAGCACCGAGTCAAATGGGAGGAGCCTGGGGTGGCTTGAACCAACCAACAGCAGGTGCTCGCTTTGAACAAATCCTTCCAAAAGGTGACCAGCCTTTCCAACTCTACACGCTTCCAACCCCCAATGGGATCAAGGTGACCATTATGCTGGAAGAACTAAAAGAGCTGGGAGTGGATGCAGGCTATGACGCTTATCGCATCAAGATTGGTGATGGGGATCAATTCGGTAGTGACTTTGTGGCCATCAATCCAAACTCGAAAATTCCAGCCATGTTGGATCAATCAGGTGACCAAGCCATTCGGGTCTTTGAATCAGCCAATATTCTATTGTATTTAGCAGAGAAATTTGGTCAATTGATTCCGACAGATCCTGCTAAACGGACAGAAGTGCTTAATTGGCTCTTCTGGCAGACGGGTGCGGCACCATTCTTAGGAGGAGGCTTTGGCCATTTCTTCCACTATGCGCCTGAAAAAATAGAGTATGCCATCAACCGCTTTGCCATGGAAGCCAAACGCCAATTGGACCTACTGGACAAAGAATTGGCGACCAAACCTTATATCGCAGGAGATGACTATACCATTGCGGATATCGCCATCTGGTCTTGGTATGGCCGCCTCGCCCAAGACAAGGTTTGGGATCGTGCAGGGATTTTCCTAAATGTGAAGGAATACCAGCATTTGCAAGCTTGGACAGAGAAGATTGCTAATCGCCCAGCAGTGCAACGTGGCTTGGAAGTGGAATATAAGGAAATTGATGCATAAGGAAAAGGCGCCGTTGCGCCTTTTTTTAATGGTGCAAACATGGTATACTAAGGAATGGAATAAAAGTATAGAAAGAAGCACATGGAATTTACGAAATTATCAAATCGCTTGAATCTGGTGGCTAGCTTTGTCCCAGCTGGAGCACGTCTGCTAGATGTAGGAAGTGACCATGCCTATCTCCCAATTGCCCTTTTGCAAGAAGGAAAAATTGAAGCTGCCATTGCTGGTGAGGTTGTTGAGGGCCCCTACCAGTCTGCCCTTCAAAATGTCGCCGATAATGGTTTAGAGGACAAGATTGAAGTCCGCCTAGCTAATGGCTTGGCCGCATTTGAACCAACGGATAGTATTTCTTGCATCACTATTGCAGGGATGGGCGGACGCTTGATTGCCGATATCCTAGCGGCAGGTCTTGAGAAATTAGCCAGTGTCTCTCGCTTGGTCTTGCAACCCAATAATCGGGAGGATGAATTACGAGCTTGGTTGGTAGGCCATGATTTTCGCCTTGTCGATGAAGCCATCTTGGAAGAAAATGAGAAGTTCTATGAGATCCTTGTAGTGGAACACGGTTCTCAAGAGTTGTCAGCCAAGGAATTGCGCTTTGGTCCCCATTTGATGCTGGAACAGGCCCGAGCCTTTGTCCAAAAATGGACCAAGGAAGTAGAGAAATTAGCCTTTGCTTTGGAGCAGGTTCCTGTTGAGAATCAATCTGTGAGAGAATCGTTAGAAGAGCGCATCGCCCAAATCAAGGAGGTTCTACATGTTAGCAAGTGAAGTTATCAAACGCTATGAAGCTTACTGTCCTCAGGAACTTTCCATGGAGGGAGATGTCTGTGGCTTACAGGTTGGCACCCTGCAAAAAGACATCAAGAAGGTCATGGTGGCCTTAGATATCCGCGAACAGACAGTGGCGGAATCCATCGCCCATGGGGTGGACTTGATCATCGTCAAGCACGCGCCCATTTTCCGTCCCCTCAAGGATTTGGTAGCTGATCGGGCTCAAAATCAGATCTATATTGACTTGATCAAGCACGATATCGCGGTCTATGTCAGCCATACCAATATTGATATTGTCCCAGATGGATTGAACGATTGGTTCTGCCAGCTTTTAGAAATTGAAGATACAGAGCCCCTCAGCATGACAGGGGAAGGACTCGGAATCGGTCGCATCGGTCGGGTAGCTACTCAAACCTTTGGTCAGTTGGCTCAAAAGGTCAAAGAAACCTTTGGCTTAGATACTTTGCGCTTGGTTGGTTATGACCGGGCGGATTTGGATCGGGTCATTGAGCGCGTCGCTATCTGTGGAGGAAGTGGCCAGTCCTTTTACAAGGATGCTCTCGCTAAAGGAGCAGAGGTCTATATCACAGGAGATATCTATTACCACACGGCTCAAGACATGCTGAGCGATGGCCTCCTGGCCTTGGATCCAGGTCACCATATCGAAGTTCTCTTTGTGTCAAAACTAGTCGAAAAACTCAATCAGTGGAAGTCTGAAGAAGCGTGGGAAATCGAAGTGATTGGCAGTCAAGCCAGCACCAATCCTTTTTACCATATCTAAGAGGTTATCATGAAAGTTGCTATTATCGGTGCAGGGATCGTAGGATCCACTGCAGCCTACTATTTATCAAAAGAAGCACAAGTGGATGTGACCGTCTATGATCACGGAGTTGGGCAAGCAACCAAGGCAGCGGCTGGGATTATTAGCCCTTGGTTTTCCAAGCGGCGAAACAAAGCCTGGTATCGTCTGGCTCGGCTAGGAGCTGATTTCTACCAAGAATTAGTAGAGGACCTGGCCAAGGACAGAATCGAAACAGACTTTTACCAGCAGACTGGGGTCTATCTCCTTAAGAAGAAGGAAGAGAAATTAGATGAACTCTATCAGTTGGCGCTGAGTCGACGGGAAGAATCTCCCTTAATCGGAGACTTATCGATTTTGACTACAGAAGAAGTGGCCCAACAATTCCCAGGTCTGCAAGGCTTTGAACAGCTCCTTTATGCCTCGGGTGGAGCGCATGTAGAAGGAGCTCTTCTAACGGAAACTCTTCTGAAAGCAAGTGGCGCAAGAGTGATCAAGGAAGAGGTTGCCCTCTCAATCTCTGATCACGCCTATCAGATTGCAGAAGAAAGCTATGACCAAGTCATCCTAGCGACAGGAGGCTGGTTGGGGCAAATCCTTGAGCCACTTGGCTACCAAGTGGATGTCCGTCCGCAAAAGGGGCAACTGCGGGATTATCAGCTAGACCTAGATACGGATAATTATCCTGTGGTTATGCCAGAAGGAGAGTTGGATATCATTCCCTTCCAGAAAGGCAAGATCAGTATGGGAGCCACCCATGAAAATGAGATGGGCTTTGACCTGATGGTGGATCAAGCTCTGCTCAATCAGATGGAAGAAGAAGCCTTGACCTACTATCCAGAACTAGCTCAAGCGGGAGTTATCGGGGAGCGCGTGGGAACCCGGGCCTACACCAGTGACTTTTCACCATTTTGGGGAGCTCTTCCTGATCAAGCTGGTATTTATGTCGCCAGTGGCCTCGGTTCGTCTGGCCTCACAACGGGTCCCCTCATTGGTTGGCACCTGGCCCAACTAGTGGCAGGAGGAAACGTGCGTCTAGATCCAACAGATTATCCAGTTGAACAATATGTGAAGAAGAGAGTGGGACAGAAATCCTAGCCTCTCAATTGTATTTGGATTGTCGAGCAAGACGCAGTGGTTGAGTGGGCTCTACTACGCTGAATTCATCAGCTTTTACAGCCCTACTCAACTTTGCGGAGGTGGGACGACGAAATCGAATTCTAACGAATGACCGATTTCTGTCCCACTCTCTTTTTTTCGAAAGACCTTCCTTCATTCGGATAAAAATAGTAGAATAGAACAAGTGAATCAACAAGAAAATGGGAGTTGTTATGAATTGGTTTCAATCACAATCCGTGGTCTTACAGGCCTTTCTCGCAGGATTGTTTACATGGGGTTGTACCATTGTCGGGTCGGCCATCGTCTTTTTCTTCAAGCACATTAGTCGAAAATTACTGGACATCATGATGGGCTTTGCGGCAGGTGCGATGATCTTCGTGGTAGTTGAGGAGTTGATCCCAGATTCACAGACCAATGGCAACACAGACGTTGCGACTCTCGGCCTCATGGTTGGCTTTGTCATCATGATGATTTTAGACGTCGCTTTGGGGTAAATGAGATCACCTTGTACCATAGATGCAAGGTGACTTTTTTATATAAACATGATAAAATAAGAGTAATGACTACGTAGAAAGGCCTGTAATTATGAAAGGTATTATTCTAGCTGGTGGCTCTGGAACTCGCTTGTACCCATTGACACGCGCAGCTTCCAAACAATTGATGCCCATCTATGACAAACCAATGATCTACTATCCGCTTTCAACTCTAATGTTGGCGGGGATCAAAGAAATCTTGATTATCTCAACTCCTCAAGACCTTCCTCGTTTTGAAGAGCTTCTTGGAGATGGTTCGGAACTGGGGCTTTCCCTTTCTTATGCTGAGCAACCAAGCCCAGATGGCTTGGCGCAAGCCTTCATCATTGGAGAAGACTTTATCGGTGACGATCATGTAGCCCTTATTCTTGGAGACAATATTTTCCATGGAAATGGCTTGACAGCCATGTTGCAACGGGCAGAAGCAAAAGAAAAAGGGGCGACTGTCTTTGGTTACCAAGTCAAAGACCCAGAACGTTTCGGTGTGGTTGAGTTCGATGATGAGATGAATGCCATCTCTATCGAAGAAAAACCAGAACATCCGAAGTCTCACTTTGCGGTGACAGGACTTTACTTCTATGACAATGATGTGGTCGAAATTGCTAAAAACATTAAACCAAGTCCTCGTGGAGAGCTCGAAATCACAGATGTTAACAAGGCTTATTTAGAGCGTGGAGATCTCTCTGTGGAACTCATGGGCCGTGGTTTTGCCTGGTTGGATACTGGAACCCACGAAAGCCTCTTGCAAGCTTCTCAATATATCGAGACCGTTCAACGCTTGCAAAATGTTCAAGTGGCCAATCTTGAAGAAATTGCCTATCGCATGGGCTATATTACTAAAGAACAAGTTCATGAATTGGCGCAACCGCTGAAGAAAAACGAATACGGACAATACTTGCTCCGTTTGATTGGAGAAGCTTAATGACAGAACAATTTTTCGGAAAAGAACTAGCAGCACGTAAGATTGAAGCCATTCCAGGTATGTTGGAATTCGATATTCCCGTTCATGGGGACAACCGTGGTTGGTTTAAAGAAAATTTCCAAAAAGAGAAGATGCTTCCTCTTGGCTTCCCTGAAAGTTTCTTTGCAGAAGGTAAGTTGCAAAACAATATTTCATTCTCTCGTAAGAATGTCTTGCGTGGCTTGCATGCAGAGCCTTGGGATAAGTACATCTCTGTGGCAGATGAAGGTAAGGTCCTTGGAACTTGGGTAGACCTTCGGGAAGGCGAGACCTTCGGGAACACTTACCAAACTGTGATTGACGCTTCAAAAGGAATCTTTGTCCCTCGTGGCGTAGCCAATGGCTTCCAAGTTTTGACGGATAAAGTGGCTTATACATACTTAGTCAATGACTACTGGGCATTGGAGCTCAAGCCAAAATATGCATTTGTTAATTACGCAGACCCAAGCCTAGACATCCAATGGGAAAACTTGGAAGAAGCAGAAGTCTCAGAAGCAGACAAGAATCACCCACTGCTCAAAGACGTCAAACCCCTAAAAGCAGAAGATTTGTAAGAATAGCTCTTTAAACAATCAAAGAAAGCATTCTATAGTTTTTAGCTTTGCTATAAACGAGCGAAGCGAGTTATATACTTAGCTTTCCGCCGTGAGAAAAGCACCTGAACTATTTTTGTTTCAGGTGCTCGGAAGTTTTGAGACACTAGGCTCAAAACTTAGACATGGAACTTCTTCGAAGTTCGCTGACGTCCGTACTCACCTAAGGAAAGCTAAAAAAGATTGATTTAAAGTTTAAAAATAAACTATTATTTTTGGAGAAAAAATGACTGAATACAAACATATCATCGTAACCGGTGGCGCTGGTTTCATCGGTTCAAACTTTGTTCACTATGTCTATAACAACCATCCAGATGTCCATGTGACAGTTTTGGACAAACTTACTTATGCTGGCAACCGTGCCAATATCGAAGAAATCCTTGGGGATCGTGTAGAGTTGGTTGTGGGAGACATCGCTGATGCCGAATTAGTCGACAAATTGGCTGCCAAAGCAGATGCTATCGTCCACTATGCGGCTGAAAGCCACAATGACAACTCCCTCAAAGATCCATCTCCATTTATCTACACCAACTTTGTCGGAACTTATACACTCTTGGAAGCGGCTCGTAAGTATGATCTTCGTTTCCACCACGTGTCAACAGACGAAGTGTATGGAGACCTTCCATTGCGTGAGGATCTTCCTGGACATGGTGAAGGTCCTGGTGAAAAATTCACCGCAGAAACTAAATACAACCCATCCTCACCTTATTCATCAACCAAGGCTGCTTCAGACTTGATCGTGAAGGCTTGGGTACGTTCATTCGGTGTCAAGGCAACGATTTCTAACTGTTCAAACAACTACGGACCATACCAACACATCGAAAAGTTCATCCCACGTCAAATCACCAATATCTTGTCTGGCATCAAGCCGAAACTATACGGTGAAGGGAAAAACGTCCGTGACTGGATCCACACCAACGACCACTCAACTGGTGTTTGGGCTATTCTTACCAAGGGTCGTATCGGTGAAACTTACTTAATCGGTGCTGACGGTGAAAAGAACAACAAGGAAGTGCTTGAATTGATCCTTGAAAAAATGGGTCAACCAAAAGATGCTTACGATCGTGTCACAGACCGTGCTGGTCACGATTTGCGTTACGCGATTGATTCAACAAAATTGCGTGAAGAATTAGGTTGGAAACCACAATTCACAAACTTCGAAGCAGGTTTGGAAGAAACGATCAAGTGGTACACCGACCACCAAGATTGGTGGAAAGCTGAAAAAGAAGCTGTCGAAGCTAACTACGCGAAAACACAAAAAGTTTTGAAATAAGGAAGAAAGTCCAAGTAGAAAATTTCTTGGACTTTTCACTCGTTTTCAGTAAAAGCGGATGTATGATATAATGGAACATATTAGGTTTCAAATAGGAAGGATAGGATATGAATCAAAAAGATTGGGTCGAGTACTTTGAAGCGGTCAATGGCCGTAAGCCAAGTATGCAAGAATTTCAAGAAGCGCGTGAAAAGGGGGAGTTTGTTGTGAACAAACCGGATACCCCTGCTTCAGCACCTGTCGCTCCGCAGCCACAAGTGCAACCAACTGGCCCATCCGGTTACAGTCAGCCTCTAGCAACTCCCAAAAAGCAAAGGTTCCATAAGAAAACAGTCATCAGTCTATCGATCGCAGGGCTTGTTGCAGTGGTTGGCTTAGTATGGTTCTTTTTCTTCTCAGCTGGACCGGATTTAGATGGAATTTGGCTTAACCCTAACTTAGCACCTGTTGCCTATGAGCTAAAAGGAAAAAAACAGACGATCAATATGATATATTCCATAAATAAAATAATCAAGGGAAATGAAGCGAAAAAGGAATTTAATGAGAAACTATCTTCATCCGATTTATCTAACTTAAAGACTTTGGCAGATGTTGATGAGAAGTTCCAATTAAAAACTAAAGAAGTCGTTATTGTTAAAGCAGATAAAAATGTACGTTATAACTTGCTTCAAGCAGATGGCACCAACGTAATTATTGATCAGGATTTTAAAGCACTAAAATATAATGATTCATCTGTATCAGAATTTAAGAAACAAGTAGTTTTCCAAAAAATTGAATTTCCAAAAGTTTTAGTTGGAAAATGGAAATTTTATGAGGACGGTACTTATACCATTTCAGACCATGGAATCTTTAGCAAATCGGGTAGTAAGGAGAAAAATTTTTTAGTATTTTATAGTCTGACGGATTTGAAGCGTTTCAATAAATATAATAAAGATGAAGACTATTCGGATTCAAAACTAAAAAGCCAGTTTGAACATATCCAAAAAGCTATTAAAAAGCAAGGTTACACTGTAAACAGTCCAAATGAAGTGTATAAAATGAATTATTCTAGGTATCTCGTCCCAGTAAATGGTGGAAAGACGCTTATTGCTCTTGATGACGATTTTAAAATTGTAAATAAAATACAGAAAGTTGAATAATAAAGGGACCGCATGGTCCTTTTCGCTTTGAATCATGAATTTCCCCAAAAAAGCTCTAGACTCGCTGATTTGTGGTATACTATGACTAGCTTTTAGGGAAATCAATTTTTTTAGGAGGATGATCATGAACCAAAAAGATTGGGTTGAATATTTTGAAGCGGTCAATGGCCGTAAGCCAAGTATGCAAGAATTTCAGGAATCGCGTGAAAAGGGCGAATTTGTTGTGAATAAACTCGACACACTTGCTCAAGCACCTGTCGCTCCGCAGCCGCAAGTGCAATCAACCAGCTCAGCCGGTTACAGCCAACCACTAGCAAGCCCCAAAAAGCCAAGGTTTCATAAGAAAACAGTCATCGGTCTCTCCATCGCAGGGCTTGTTGCGGTCATTGCTGTGGTTTGCTTCTTTTTCTTCTCAAGTGGGCCGGATTTAGATGGAATTTGGCTGACCGACACGGCTTCCAGACCTCTTGTCTACGAGCTAAATGGGAAAGAAAAGAAGCTCAATGGCGATTATCCAATTCGAAAAGTGATCAAAGGAAATGAAGCGAAAAAAGAGTTCAATGACAAGCTCTCGTCATTAAATTCCTCTACGATACAGACACTGGCCGATGTTGACAATCAGTATCAATTGAAGACCAAAGAAGTGGTTATTATCAAAACAGATAGCGAAACGTTTTATAATTTACTACAGGAAAATGGCACAAACGTTATGCTGTCTGATAATTTTAAAGATCTGATTTATTATAGAAATGCTGTCCCGGAATTTAAGAAAATGACCGTCTTTAAAAAGATCGCATTTCCAAAATTTTTAGTGGGAAAATGGGAAGTGGTCGAGGGAGAAAATGAAGAAGAAGAGAAAGATATTTTGCAATTATCAGATCATGGTATTTCGAAACGTTCCTCCAACAGTTATTGTAGCGCCGTTTATTCACTTGTAGATTCTGCTCGCATCAATAGTAGTGATGGGGATTCTCATTCTCTGGATGATAAAGTAAATACAGAATTCGAACATGTCCAAAAAGCAGTGGCAGAACAAGGCTACAAAATCAATAGTGCCAAAGATGTTTATAAAGAGTCTTATTCAAATTCTTATATTATTCCTGTAGAGGGCGGAAAGAAATTTATTGCTCTGGACAAAAACTACCATTTCTCTATAAAAGCTGAAAAAGTAAACTAATTTGAAGGGCCGATAGGTCCTTTTTCTTTTTTAGAGGCTATGAATTTCCAAACAATTTTCTTTGAATGGTAGAATTTATGGTATACTAATAATAGCTTTTTTAAAAAATTTCGTTTTTAGGAGGATCAAGATGAATCAAAAGGATTGGGTTGAGTACTTTGAAGCCCTCAATGGTCGCAAGCCAAGCATGCAAGAATTTCAAGAAGCGCGTGAAAAGGGTGAATTTGTCATTGAAAAGACCAATACACCAACTCAAGCAGGAGAACCTGTAACTATCGCTCCACAGCCACAAATGCAACCAAGTGGTCCTGCAGGCCATAGCCAACCGGTGCCAAGACCAAAAGGAGCAAAATTCAGCTTCACTAAGAAAACCGTCATCGGTCTATCCATCGCAGGACTTGTCGCAGTGGTTGCTGTAGTTTGCTTCTTTTTCTTCTCAAGTGGACCAAGCCTAGATGGCGTTTGGGTTCGAAATACCGATTCGAGTCCGGTCACTTATGAACTCACTGGAAAGAAACAAAGGGTGAATGGTGAAAAAACAGTTGATGATGTCCTCAAAGGAAATGAAGCAAAAAAAGAATTTGAAACAGCCCTCTCCTTGTTAAATTCAAGTGAAATCCATACGCTTGCGGATGTAGACAAGAAATTTAACTTGAAAACAACAGAAGTCATCATTGTCAAATACGATAAGCATGTCACTTATAATTTACTTCAAAAAGATGGTTCAAATGTTATCTTAAAAGACAGTGTATATGATTTAAGAAGTTATTCATCTAATTCGACAACTTTTAAAGAAGGTCTTGTTTATCACAAAGTTGAAACTCCTAAAGTTTTGGTGGGTAAATGGAAAGTTACGTCTGATGAAAGTGATGAAACAAGAAAGGTTACGATTACCGATCATGGATTGATTTCCAGTGATTCTGGAACAAGCCAAGCTGCTTTCTACCCGATGGCAGATAAAGATTTTCTAGATGGAAAATCTGAAAAAAATAAATCAACAGATAAAAAAGTTCAAAAACAATTTGAGAACATTAAAGAAGAGATTGAGTCAGAAGGCTATCAAGTAAAGAGTGAAAAGGACGTCTATAAACAAGTAGGGTTAAATTATTACTTCGTATCAGTATATGGTGGAAAAAATATTCTTGTCTTAGATAGTAGTTATCACGTGAATGCCAAGCTAGAAAAAATGAAATAATGAGAGGACCGCGAGGTCCTTTTTGTTTTTCATCATGAATTTCCTAAAAAATGTTCTGAACTCCCTGATTTGTGGTATACTATGACTAGTTTTTAGGGAAATGATTTTTTAGGAGGATGATCATGAATCAAAAAGATTGGGTCGAGTACTTTGAAGCGGTTAATGGTCGCAAGCCAAGTATGCAAGAATTTCAAGAAGCGCGTGAAAAGGGGGAGTTTGTAGTAGAACAAAAGGATGCATCTGCTCAAACAAGCAACAATCAGGCTCATAGTCAGGAAGCAGCTGTTGCACCTACATCCTTCGCTCAAGAACAGTCATATCAGAAAATTTTGCAACCTGTTCCGGGGAAGAGAAAACCCAAGTTGTCTTTCAATAAACCAACAACGTTCGGTCTGGCCGTAGTCGCTATTGTTACGGCACTCACTCTTATTTGGATCTTTTTCTTTACAGGGACAAAAAATCTGGATGGAATTTGGCTTAGCAACACGGATTCGATGCCAGTAGTTTATGAACTAAATGGAAAGAAAAAGAAAGTCAATACAACTCATCTGATCGAAAAAACGATCGAAGGAAAAGAAGCTAAAGATGAATTTATTCAGAAACTTTCTAAATTAAACTTACCGAATATGCAGACGCTAAAGGATGTCGATAAAAAGTTTCATTTGAGTACCAAAGAAGTAGTCATTTTTAAAACGGAAGGTTTAGTATTTTATAATTTGCTTCAGTCTAATGGGACAAATGTCATCTTCTTTGATGATTTAGCGGACCTAGCCTACTATACATCCAATTTGTCAGAATTTAAGAAGAGAGCCGTTTTCCAAAAAATCGAATATCCTGACGTTTTGGTTGGAAAATGGGAAAACGTGTCTAATACTGACGATCATTTAGTTTTTCAAATAACGAAAAATGGCGCATCGAATACGGATGTCACTGCTATTTATCCACTTGTAGATACTGATCGTATCAATAATAAGAGTGGAAATTCCCATTCTTCGGATGATGAAATAAATGCTGAATTTGAAGAGGTTCAAAAAGAGATTAAAAATCAAGGCTACACAGTGAATAGTGCTAAGGAAGTATATAAAGAGGCTTATACTCATTCCTACATTGTACCTGTAGATGGAGGGAAGAAGGTTATTGTTCTAGATAAAGACTATAATTTTAAGTCGATGGTGGAAAAAGTGCAATAATGAGAGGACCGCGAGGTCCTTTTTGTTTTCTAAACTTCTGATTTAAAACTATTCAAGTCTGAGCTAAAATATGGTAGAATAAATAAGATATGTCTGAGGTGTTTGAATCTTTCAGACGAGTACAGTTATTGGAGTTAAACATGCAAAATAGACCGATTATTATTGGTGTTACTGGTGGTTCTGGTGGTGGAAAAACTAGTGTATCTCGTGCCATTTTGGCGAATTTTCCAAATGAAAAGATTGCCATGATTGAGCATGATTCTTATTACAAGGATCAGAGTCATTTGACCTTTGAGGAGCGGATCAAGACCAACTATGACCATCCGTTTGCCTTTGATACAGATTTGATGATTGCACAGATCAATGAACTGTTAGCAGGTCGCCCGGTGGATATCCCAACTTATGATTATGCGGCACATACGCGTAGTAGTAAGAGCTATCGCCAGGAACCGCAGGATGTCTTTATTGTTGAGGGGATCCTTGTCCTTGAAGACAAGCGCCTTCGCGACTTGATGGATATCAAAATTTTTGTGGATACCGATGATGATGTTCGGATCATTCGTCGGATCAAGCGGGATATGGAAGAGCGTGGCCGGAGTCTTGATAGCGTTATTGATCAGTACCTGGGTGTGGTGAAGCCTATGTACCATCAGTTTATCGAACCGACTAAACGCTATGCGGATGTCATTATCCCGGAAGGTGTCAGCAATACTGTAGCGATCGATCTGATTACAACCAAGATTGAAAAAATCCTCCGAGAAGCGCGTGAAGGTTAAGACAAAACAGAGATAAGGACATGAGCGGATCTTATCTATCTAAATAATAGAGAGTGCGAAGAGAATTTTGAAGAAAATCACTCAATCGCACTCTTTTTGTCGCTTTCTAACTTAATTTTTGAGCAAAGATTTGGTATAATGAAAGGTATGAAACAATCGGAAAAAGAATCACAATACCAGCTCTTGCTGGCCCAGTTAGATGCTCTCTTAACGGATGAGACCAATGCTTTGGCCAATCTATCCAATGCTAGCGCACTCTTGAATCAAGCACTGCCTCGTTCAGTCTTTGCGGGTTTTTATTTGTATGACCAATCGGAATTGATCTTGGGACCTTTTCAAGGTGGAGTATCTTGTGTCCACATCGCACTTGGAAAGGGTATCTGTGGAGAAGCGGCTCAAAAGCAAGAAACCATCATCGTCGAGGACGTCCACCAGCATGCCAACTACATTTCCTGTGATAGTCGGGCCATGAGTGAGATTGTGGTGCCCATGGTCAAGGATGGGCAACTCCTTGGGGTTTTGGATCTAGATTCAGAAATAGTCGCTGATTATGATCAGCTGGACCAAGCCTATCTCGAACAGTTTGTCTCTCTCTTGCTTGAAAAGACAGACTGGGACTTTAAGATGTTTGGAGTGAAGAGTTAATGTATCAAGCCTTATATCGAAAATACCGTAGCCAGACCTTTGGCCAATTAGTTGGCCAGCAAGTGGTAGCACGGACATTGAGACAAGCAGTGGAGCAAGATAAGATCAGCCATGCCTATCTCTTTTCTGGTCCTCGTGGAACTGGGAAAACCAGTGTGGCCAAGATCTTTGCCAAGGCCATGAACTGCCCTAATCAAGTCAATGGAGAGCCTTGTAACGACTGCTATATCTGTGAAGCCATTACCAATGGAAGTCTAGAAGATGTTATCGAGATCGATGCGGCCTCCAACAATGGGGTCGATGAGATTCGTGATATTCGCGACAAATCAACCTATGCGCCAAGTCTTGCTAAACACAAGGTCTACATCATCGATGAAGTGCACATGCTCTCTACTGGTGCCTTCAATGCCTTGTTAAAGACATTGGAAGAGCCAACGGAAAATGTCGTCTTTATCCTCGCAACAACGGAGTTGCACAAAATTCCTGCGACGATTCTATCACGGGTGCAACGCTTTGAATTCAAATCGATCAAACTGCCAGATATCGTTCACCATTTGGAAAGTATCTTAGCTACTGAAGGGATTGCCTATGAAGCAGATGCTGTGCAGATCATCGCTCGACGCGCTGAAGGTGGGATGCGGGATGCCTTGTCCATTTTGGACCAAGCCCTGAGTCTGACTGCGGGTAGTGAGTTGACGACAGCAATCGCTGAAGAGATCACCGGCTCCATCAGTCTTGCTGCTCTTGACCAGTATGTAGCTGCGATCCTAGCTCATGATGCGACAGCGGCGCTGGACCAGCTCGCGATTATCTTTGATAATGGGAAGAATATGGCCCGTTTTGTCACGGACTTACTTCAATACCTGAGAGATCTCTTGATTGTTCAGACAGGTGGAGAAAATACCCATGCTAGTGACTTGTTTGCGGCTAATCTATCGGCAGATCAAGCGCGTCTTTTTGCCCTGATTGATCAGGCGACGACTAGTCTAGCAGATATCAAAAATAGCTTGCAACCGCGCATTTATACGGAGATGATGACCATCAAATTGGCCGAAATGACGGGACAAACTGCTACGTCGGCCACTGTTGAAGTGTCTTCTAATGTCTTGGCTCAGCTAGAAGAGCTGAAGAAGGAAGTCGCTCAACTCAAGCAAGAAGTGGCCCAAGCCGGAGACAATCTGTCTAGTTCCAAGCCACCAGTAACCCGCTCAACCAAGTCTAATAAGCCTTACCGGGTCGATCGAAACAAGGTCAATGCGATCTTGCAAGAAGCGGTTGAAAATCCAGAACTAGCACGGACCAACTTGATCCGTCTTCAAAATGCTTGGGGAGAGATTATCGAAAGTCTAGGTGGTGCAGATAAAGCCCTCTTGATCGGATCTCAGCCAGTTGCTGCCAATGAGAACCATGCGATTTTGGCTTTTGAATCGGCCTTCAATGCTGAACAAACCATGAAGCGGGACAACCTCAATACCATGTTTGGCAATATCCTCAGCAATGCTGCCGGTTTTTCACCTGAGATCTTAGCGATTTCTTTGGAAGAGTGGACTAAGATTCGAGCTGAATTTTCATCTAAAGCACGTGGACAAAAGGCTGAAGTGGCCGCAGAAGAAGAGAGCGTCATCCCAAAAGAATTCGATTTTTTGTCTAATAAAATTACCGTACAAAACGATTAACTCATGAATTTTTTATAGATTCATGGTAGAATAGTTCTATGAATAGAAAACAATTTTCAGTGTTAGCAGTCTTTACTGCTCTAGAAACCTACTTTTTCAATGAGGCGACTATGGCTGGTCACCTGCTGTTTGCCCTCTTTTGGGTTTTCTTGATTTTGCGCAATCTCCAAACAGCCTATGTGGTAGAGAAAATTGCCAGTGCCATTGAAAAAGAAATCAACAAAAAAAGCCGAAAATAAAGAAAACCTTTTGAAAATGGAGTATCACATTTTCAAAAGGTTTTTTCTGATTCGGTGTATCCTGCAACCTGTCATTTATGGTATACTAGTTCTATGCAAATTTTCACTGATCCTATGAGTCTAGGGGTGTTTTTACAAGTGCGTGAAGGAGTCCAAGTCTTTCTATAGGTGAAGAGAAAATAAAAAAATATTTTAGGAGTATGAAAAATAAATGTCTAAAATGAAAAAAATAATTGCGATGGTTCTTCTTTCTCTTGGTTTGGTTCTGATTGCGGCTTGCAGTAGCTCTCCGGCTAAACTGGAAGGCAAATGGAAAGTCCAAACGGGCGATAAGAAAAATGGTGAGCTTGTTTTTACAAAAGATACTGTAACAGTTGATGGTGAAAAGTATCCCTATAAACAAAAGTCGATTGAAAGAAAAGAGGGGATTGTATACTACAAAATCGAACAAGATGGTGAGTCTTATTCAGTGATTTTCCCAGATCCGAATAAAAATATTGCCATCATGATTCAACCAACTTCAAAAGACAATGATTTGAGTGGCCTCTTGCTCTATGCCATGAATAAAAAAGAGAAACCAAACTACGAAGAGTATGCCAAGAAATACTTGAAATAGACTTGGGTGAGAAGGTTAACATTTGAAATTATCACTGCGTCTTGCTCGACAATCCAAAGATAATTGAGAGGCTAGGACTTTTGTCTCAGCCTCTTTTCTTTACTTGTTTTCACCATTTGGTCAAGGAGATTTCTCCGCTATTAAGCCAGATTTCTTTTTTCTTGTCCAGTTGGACCAAGAGTTGGCCGGTATCGGAGATGTCTTTGGCAATGCCTTGATAGGTCTGTTGGTTCTGCTCAAAGGTGACAGTTCGTCCTAGGACTAAGGAGCGCTCTTTATACAGGTAGACCAGCTCGTCGACATCCGTTTGGAAAAATTCCTTCCAGATTTCGCAGATGAGGCTATTCCGAGTGATGGGGCAAGGCCCTTCAAATAAGGAACCAGCCTTGGTTTTTAGCTCTTCTGGGAAAGTAGAGATAGCCATATTGAAGCCAACTCCAATAATGACATCCGTGACAAGACCAGTCTCGATGGACGTGATGGCTTCTGTTAAGATACCGCCAATTTTCTTTTCACGGTAATAAATGTCATTGACCCATTTGATAGAAACATCAATTAAGGTCAGGTTTTTAATCGCTTTACAGATAGCTGCAGCGACCATGAGGGTATAAGGGGGGAGCTCCGCAGGTGGGAGTTGGGGCTTGAGATGAAGGGACATGTAAATACCACCTTGATCTGGACAGTAGTAGCGACGGCCAAATCGTCCCTTCCCTGCAGATTGAGAATTAGCCAGGTAGAGCGTTTTGCCTTCATGATTGGCTTCCATTCCTAATTTGGCATCCAATTGAGTAGAGCTACAATGTTCGTTTAGAGAAACGTTCAAGTGGGTGTTGCTTGCGATCACTTCAGGTAGTAAAATGTCACCTGAGATGAGTTTATAACCTTTCTTTTTGAGGGATTCGATGACGACTCCCTCTTTTTCCAAGCGTTGGATGGCTTTCCAGATAGAAGTGCGAGAAACTCCTAACTCCTTGGCTAGTTGCTCTCCGTTGACGTAGTTATCCGCTTGGGATAGGGTTTGAAAAAGAATTTCGTGTGTTTTCATAGGACCTCCTAGCGACTGCTGTCTCGAATCGTCAGTTTGGTGGCTAATTTGACCATATAGGGAACACTTGGTTGGGTTCCTTGAAAGGTTTGCCATAGCATCTGAATAGCTTGCTTACCCATTTCTTCTGTGTAAACCGTGACGGTAGAGAGGGCAGGGTAGACATACTTGGCGATCGAAGTATCATTGAAGGAAATGATACTGACGCGCTCGGGAACAGCAATGTGGTGTTCCTGGAGGGCTCGAAGAGCCCCGACAGCCAAGGCATCACTGGCCATGAAGAAGGCAGTTGGCAACTCGTTTCCTAAGCCTTGGATCAGCTGCTCCATCAGTTGGTAGCCAGATTCAGTCGAAAATTCTCCAACCGCGACAAAGCGCTCTTGGTAAAACCCTTTTGCGGTGAGGTATTGTTGAAAGGTCCGTTGACGCGGATCCATCTGAAGCGGTGTCTCATCTGCTGTCTGTTCTTGGCCAACCAAAAGCCCGATTTCCTCATGCCCTTTTTCAAGAAAGTGATCAAGAACCATGATAACAGAATCTTCTAGATCTGTCGTCACACAAGAATGCCCCAGATAGAGGGTGTTGCTATCGACAAAGATCAAGGGCTTGCCGTAGCTTTCCAGATCTTGAATGGTCTTGGGACTGAATTTCCCAAGAGCGATGATACCGTCTGCCTCTTTCATCAAGGACCAATCATCCTTGCTGAAGATACGAATGATCTCATAGCCCAATTCTTGGGCCTGTCTTTCCAACCCTATCCGGATGGCGTAGTAGTAGAGATCGTCTAATTCTTCTTCGCGCGTGTACCATTCAAAGATAACGATTTTATGAGAGTTTAGGCCCGCTTGAGGCGCTGTTTTGTGGCTTTTCTTTTGGTAATGCAGGTCCTCAGCGATACGAAAAATTCGACTACGCGTGTCTTCACTGACGGATAAGGTATCGTCCAGATTGAGGACCCGAGAGACTGTTGCCTGAGAAACCCCTGCTTTTTCTGCTATGTCTTTAATCGTTGCCATAGTTGTTCCTTCTTTTGCTTGTTATCTAAAGTATACTCTAAATACCAGTAAAAAGAAATAGATTTTACTAAATGTTTACAGGTCTGAATGTTAGAGTGGCAAAGTAGGGTCCTTTTTTGAGATCAGAAAAATAGTAAATTTTTACTAAATTTTCTTTTATAATCGATTCATCTGTTAGCTTATTTAATAGAGAAAACTCCCATTTATAAACCAATTTCAGCTCTTTTATCTTTTCAATAAAATTTTACTAAAAATGCTTGAAAACAGTTATTATATTGTTTATAATACAGGTATAAAAACGTTTACAAAATCATTAAAGGAGTTCCCTATGGCTACACCCATTACTCGTCAGCAATTACGTGATCGCTTTCAAACCCTTTTTGGACTAGAAGCCGACCATACCTTCTTCTCACCTGGTCGGATCAATCTGATTGGTGAACACACAGACTACAACGGAGGGCATGTCTTCCCGGCAGCCATTACACTTGGTACCTACGGAGCGGCAAGAAAGCGCGAGGACAAGGTCTTGCGTTTCTTCTCAGGAAACTTTGAAGACAAGGGGATCATTGAAGTTCCGCTTGAAAATCTCCACTTTGAAAAAGAGCACAACTGGACCAACTATCCAAAAGGCGTGCTTCATTTCTTACAAGAAGCTGGTCATGTCATTGATAGCGGGATGGATGTCTTTGTCTACGGCAATATCCCAAATGGCTCAGGTCTCTCCTCTTCAGCTTCCCTAGAGCTCTTGATTGGCGTCATCGCTGAGAAACTATATGATCTTCAGTTAGATCGTCTAGATCTTGTCAAAATCGGGAAACAAACCGAAAATCACTTCATCGGGGTTAATTCTGGTATCATGGACCAATTTGCCATCGGTATGGGGGCTGATCAACGGGCTATTTATCTCGATACCAACACCCTAGAATATGATCTGGTACCGCTGGACCTTAAAGACAATGTCGTGGTCATCATGAATACCAACAAACGCCGGGAATTAGCGGATTCCAAATACAATGAACGTCGCGCGGAATGTGAAACAGCCGTCTCTGAACTCCAAGAAAAACTAGACATCCAAACTTTAGGGGAATTGGATCTCTGGGCTTTTGATGCCTACAGCTACCTGATCAAGGATGAAAATCGCATCAAACGGGCTCGTCATGCTGTACTTGAGAACCAACGGACCCTCCAAGCACGCAAGGCGCTTGAAGCAGGTGATTTGGAAGGCTTTGGCCGTCTCATGAATGCTTCCCACGTATCTTTGGAGCATGACTATGAAGTAACTGGTCTAGAATTGGATACCTTGGTGCATACAGCTTGGGAACAAGAAGGCGTCTTGGGAGCTCGTATGACCGGTGCAGGCTTTGGTGGTTGTGCTATTGCTCTCGTAAACAAAGATAAGGTTGAGGCTTTTGAGGAAGCTGTCGGCAAACGCTATGAGGACGTTGTCGGCTATGCCCCAAGCTTCTACATTGCAGAAGTTGCAGCAGGAACACGGGTACTTGATTAAAAAGGAGATAGAATGACAGAACAGGTATTAGATGCATTTGTCACGGCCGTCATTGAAGCAAGTGACTATGAAGAAATGGATCGGATTTATCTAAAAAACCGCGTCATGAGTCGCGTCGGTGAAGAAGGGTTAGACGCCCCAGTTCATCAGGCTAGTTTGATCGCGCTCAAAGATCAGCTGGTGGAGCTTGCAGTCGCTAATAGTAAGATTCCAGATAGCATGGCCGCAAAAGACAGTCTGGGTGCGGAGTTGATGGATTGGGTCACACCTAGTCCGAGTCAGGTCAATCGTCGTTTCTGGGAGACCTACCGTCAGTCCAAGGAAGATGCAATTGCGGATTTCTATGCCCTCTCTAAGCACAATGATTATATCAAGGTCAAGGCGATTGCACAAAATATCGCCTTCGAGACTGAGACCCCTTATGGGGCGATCGAAATCACCATCAATCTGTCAAAACCTGAAAAAGATCCCAAAGACATTGCAGCTGCTAAAAATGCCAAGGTGCGTCATTATCCTGCCTGTCAATTGTGTTTTGAAAATGAAGGCTATCAAGGCCGTCTAGACCACCCTGCTCGGGCAAATCATCGGATTATCCGCTTTGATATGGCGGGGCAGGAGTGGGGCTTCCAGTATTCCCCTTATGCTTACTTTAACGAACACTGTATTTTCCTTTATAGTCAGCACATTCCCATGTCTATTAACCGAAAGACTTTTGAGCGACTCTTGAGCATTGTAGAGACTTTCCCAGGTTATTTTGCAGGTTCTAATGCCGATCTCCCAATTGTAGGAGGTTCTATCCTAACCCACGAACATTACCAAGGTGGTCGACATACCTTTGCCATGGAGCTGGCTCCTGTGGAGGAAAGCTTCACCATTAAGGGATTTGAAAATGTGTCACTAGGAATTGTCAACTGGCCCATGTCGGTTCTCCGCTTGCAATCGGATGACAAGGCGCAATTGATTGAACTGGCAGACCATATCTTAGAAAGCTGGCGAGGTTACTCGGATCCAGCTGTGCAAGTCTTAGCCACATCTGACGGTCAACCCCATCACACCATTACCCCCATTGCACGAATCCGCGATGGGCATTATGAACTGGACTTGGTGCTCCGTGACAACCAAACCTCACCAGAGCATCCCGATGGTATTTACCACCCGCATGCGGATGTGCAACACATCAAAAAAGAAAATATCGGCCTGATCGAAGTCATGGGCTTGGCGATTTTGCCTCCTCGTCTCAAGGAAGAGCTCAAGCAGGTCCAAGATTATCTACTTGGACGTGAAAGCAGTGTGGCTAGTTACCACCAGGACTGGGCTGCTGACTTGAAAGCCACTCACCCGTCCCTCACAGAAGAAGCGAAGGCAGAGGCCCTTGTCCGTGAATCAGTCGGTCAAATCTTTGCGCGCGTGCTCGAAGATGCTGGTGTCTACAAGCGAACAGCAGAAGGCCAAGCAGCCTTTAGACGCTTTGTCGCGACACTTTAAGTGTGGAGAAGAGGCAGAAATTTGGTACAATAAGAGAGAAGATAAAAAAGCGAAAGGAAAACAAATGGCAATACTCGTACTCGGAGGAGCTGGCTATATCGGTTCCCACATGGTGGACCGTTTGGTCAATGAAGGACAGGAAAAAGTCGTGGTGGTCGATAGCCTGGTCACAGGCCACCGTGCAGCGGTGCATCCAGATGCCGTCTTTTACCAAGGAGACTTAGCGGATCAAGACTTCATGCGCACGGTTTTTAAGGACCATGCAGATATCGATGCGGTCATCCACTTTGCGGCCTACTCACTGGTCGCTGAGTCTATGGCAGATCCATTGAAATATTTTGACAACAATACAGCTGGTATGGTCAAACTCTTGGAAGTCATGCATGAATGTGGGGTACACTACATTGTCTTTTCTTCAACCGCTGCCACTTACGGCATCCCAGAAGAAATTCCGATTCTTGAAACCACTCCACAAAAACCGATCAATCCATATGGCGAAAGCAAGCTCATGATGGAAACTATTATGCGCTGGGCCGATCAAGCCTATGGCATCAAGTATGTGCCCCTCCGTTACTTTAATGTAGCGGGTGCTAAGCCAGACGGGTCGATTGGCGAAGACCATGGACCAGAAACCCATCTCTTGCCAATCGTCTTGCAAGTAGCCCAAGGTAAACGCGAGAAGATCTCTATTTTTGGAGATGACTACAATACACCAGATGGCACCAATGTCCGGGACTATGTCCATCCATTTGACTTGGCAGATGCCCATCTGCTAGCGGTAGAGTATCTCCGAAATGGCAACCCATCTACCGCCTTTAATTTGGGCTCATCGACCGGATTCTCTAATCTTCAAATCGTTGAAGCGGCCCGCAAGGTGACGGGACATCCGATTCCACTTGAGATTGCTGATCGTAGACCAGGAGATCCAGATACCCTGATCGCATCCTCTGAGAAGGCGCGTGCAATTCTCGGCTGGCAACCAAAATTTGATAATATCGAAACCATCATCCAAACAGCCTGGGCATGGCATTCCAGCCACCCAGATGGCTACAATGATCGATAAGGAGGGGATTGCTAACATCATTTTTGAGGCTTTTCTAATAACATCTAAAACGACAGTTGATCTTACTAAATGACTCATTTCAGACGTCAGTCATTTCCTTAACCATCATAAAATAGTGAGGGATTCAAAATGAATAAAACCACAAAAATGTTAGCCGTCTTCTTGACAGCTGGTCTTCTTTTAGCTGGTTGCGCACAAAAAGAGAGTACAAAATCTACTAGTCCATCGTCCACTAAAGCGACGAGTAAAGCAACAAGCAAATCATCTGCTAAAGAAAAGACAAAAGAGTCATCGACCGATAAAAGCAAAAAAAAGGATGCACTAGCGGATGTTCAAAAAACGGTTCTTGAAACAAGTGATGAAGCAGGAAAGTCAACCATCACCTTGTATTACAAGGGAGATACCTTGTTAGTACAAGAAAAAGTTGATGATTACGATGTCTCAAAAGTAGCTGGTGACAACCCTCTTGAAACCATGAAAGAAGCGGTTACCAGAAACCAAGAAAAATTCAAAGATCTGATGGGACATGGATTTGAACTGACATCAGAATACAAAGATGGTATCTTCTATATCCGCAATACAATTGATTACACTAAAGTAGATATGCAAAAATTAAAAGAGATAATTCCTACTTTGAACCTTGAAGCAGACAATACAATCAGCTATTCAAAAGCCAAAGAGCTTTTCATTAATAGCGGTATGGTCGAAAAATAAACCAAATGGAGAGCAGTTCAGTTTGCTGCTCTTTTTTGTTTTGGTATGAATTCATGGGTATATTTTGGTAGAATAGAAATTAAGGAAAAGTAAGATTAAAGAATGATTAGCAATTGTATGAAGAAAATCTTTAGTTGAGTGATTACAAGGAAAGAAATCCACTGACGATTCGGAAGTATTGAGAAGATCAATATAGTTTACTTATACACTGATCAAACGATTCATCCCTTTTGAAATTAGAGATGTAATGGAAGGGGTTGAAAGAAATACAATTAAGTACAAAAAAAGAGCATTTCTGATAATGGAAATGCTCTTTTTGGGGTTAAGATGACCTCAATCTATCTGTGCCTGATGATGTATTGATCATGATAAAACAAATCTTCGTTAGAAGGCAAGTCTATTCATTTTTTTGAATGATTAGTTTTCCAGCTCTAATTTCCCAGACTTGGTCAAAGTTCTTCAGTGCTTCATTCTGTCGGTGTAAGGTAATGATGACAGCACACGGTAAGTCTAGTACTTTTTTCAATTCTGCCTCGAACTGACGAGCGTCCAAGGCTGAAAAAGGTTCATCCATAATAACTAATGGACTCTGACGGTTTTTTTCTCGATTGAGGTACATGCGTTGTTGTTGACCACCTGACAGGGATTGAGGAGGTGTTACTTCGAACTCCACATCCTTAAACTCTGCAGGGAAAGTATTGAATAGCGTAACATTATTTTCATAACTAGAGATGAAGCTATGCTCTTGTTGCAAAATCAAGCCAAATTTTCCCCAAAGCTGATTTAGAGGAAGATCATTCAGCAAAATCTCGCCTTGGAAATCCTCATCCGTACCATTTAAAATATTGAGTAGGCTACTCTTACCTGATCCGTTCTCTCCAATGAGGGCAATCTTATCTCCTTTATGAATGGTGGCAAAAGAAATCTTTAATGTTGATTCCCCAAGTTGTTTAGAAAGATTCTTCAATGTGATTGTTTCAAAAGAAAGCTGTGGTGCCTGAATTGAAGATGGATGCTTAACAATAGTTTGAAAGCTTTTAATTACAGGCTTTACCGACTCCAACATTTGCAGATCGTAAAGGATTTCTTGAATTGGTTCTGAGAAGGCTGTAATATAACCAAAACTGGCCACCACCTCGGGGATACCAATTTGCTGATGATATAGAGAGTAAGCTAGATAGGAAAAGAGAATAAGGCTAATGAATTCAAAAGAAATACCCGTCAAGAGAATACCTGTAATTTTAGTCAAACCATACCTAAGATACTTATCCTGCAAGTTTTTGAGGGAACTTCTTTGTTGCTCTATAAAATGAGGTAGAGTGAGTTTGTTAACTAGGTGATGTCCTCGGAATAGATCCTCCAAGGTCCGATAATAATCACTTTGCTTTTCAAGATAGATCTGTCTACGCTTCGCAGTAAATTGACCAACGATCTTTGGAATTTGAATACTGATAGCCGTTGAAATCAGTAGGATCAGCGCCACTATAGGATTGATCGTTCTGGTAATAATGATGGTATAAATCAAAATTCGTAGAATCTGCTTAAAAAAACTCATCAGTGGAGGTAGATAATCTTTTTCCAGTGAATCAAGATCATTAGATTGATAAGAAATGTATTCTGCGACTGTTTTCTGCTTGAAATCATGGTGGGCAAGTCCCAAAAGAGATTGAAACCAATCGTTCTTTAGATTTGTCGAAAAGAGAATGGCCTGTTTCCAATCAAGTCGCATTTGGATGTAGTTGCAAGTTAAGTAACCTATAACTGCGATGCAATAACCTGCCAAAGCTATTTGATAGTGGCTACGAATTAACTCTTGTGTAAAGTATGGAAGAAGAGCAGTACAAATATTGGATAGTCCACTAAAGAGAAAATTAAAGAAAAGATACCAGCGCAGAGGCTTAAGGTATTGAAGCATAGACGAAACTCCTTGATAAAGCTATAACATAAAAACTAATAATGAAATAATGGCACTGTTCCATCAATGAGCAAATAGGGGCATTATTTAGAAACTTTCATTATTGTAAAATATAACTAAATTATAGCATATGATGAAGTCAGTTAATTAATTTAAAAGAAGGTTTTCCATGTGTTTCTCAAAAAAATTTGATATTAGGATGATTCTGTAGGCGTGTTCATTTAAACAAAAGAATTGCTAGCGACAGGAGATGGCATCCTCATCGAACATACACGAAATGACGACTACTGGGCTGATGGGGGAGATGGCTCTGGAAAGAACAAACTAGGCCTTCTCCTAATGCAAGTACGGGAAGAGTTGAAAAACTCTAACCTGTAATCTATCCTCTAGCTATTCCATTTAACAGTCTGGGTTTGGTATAACAGTCAACTAGATAGTTACAATGATCAACAGGAGATATTCCTGAAGGTGTAATGTAAGATATTAGTGAAAAGATCGGAGAACATACATGAAATATAGTAAACTAGGCTGGGAAGAAGTTAGTAAGTTTGAGGAAATAAAAGGTTATGGACAACATATTTGGCGACATCATGAGAAATATTTTTTTGTTACAGATGAAGGGGGAATAGCTGAACAGAGGGTAGTCTATGAATTACCATTAGAACTATTTCAATCACCCTACCAAGTTTTTCTGAGTTACTTGAAAAGTCTAACTTAATTTGACAATTTAGGCAATAAAGAAATCCTAGACAAGCTTTTGAGCTATTCAGAAGACTTGAAATACCACTATAATCTCTATCAGCTCTTGCTTTTTCACTTTCAGAATAAGGAACCAGAGAAATTTTTTGGACTCATTGAAGACAATATAAAGAAGGTTCATTCTCTTTTTCAGACTGCATTTCTAAAGGACAAAGGGAAAATCATCAATGCCCTTCAGTTATCCTATTCCAACGCAAAATTGGGAGCGACTAATAATCTCATCAAACTTATCAAACTTATCAAACGCAATGCCTTTGGTTTTCGGAACTTTGAAAACTTCAAGAAGCGAATTTTCATCGCTCTGAATATCAAAAAAGAAAGGACGAAATTTGTCCTTTCTCGAGCTTAGCTTTTCTTCAACCCACTACAGTTGACAAAGAGCCGTAGATTTTAGGTATTTACCTTGTCTACTTAAGAGGTATCATATCATCGAGATAAAGGTGATTTGTTTGTTCCTAAGAATTAGGTTTTAGGTTTGACTTGTGGCAACTTCTGGAAAAAGCTTGTCTAGGATTTTTGGAGTGATAGCTTGTCCAGGACCTTCAGCACAATAGGTGTGAATATACATAGCGGGATTGAAGTTGAGCTCTATACAAGTGCAATGAGGTTTTTCCTTGCTAGCAGGCTGAGTTTTATCTGGAATGATGAGGTCAACCCCGCAAGCCCAGGCCCCCATGCTAGTCGCTATAGCTGCAGCTAATTCTTGATAGGATGAATCCATGGTCTCAGTGACATCAATAGAGTCGCCACCTGTAGAGATGTTGGAGTTACGGCGGAGATTGACCTTTTTCCCTTCTGGGAGAATATCATCAGGTGCATAACCTTGCTGAGTCAACATCAATTGTTCGATGTCTCCTAGCTTAATGATTTCCAGAGGTGAGCGGTGGTCACAGCCTCGCAATGGATTGGCATTTTTCTGAGCGACTAATTCACGAATGGTGTGTTTGCCATCACCGACAACATTAGCAGCGACACGAAGGAGGACAGCCTCACAACGCCCGTCCAGAATGAAGAAACGGTATTCGGTTCCTGGGATAAATTCTTCAACAAGAACAGCTGTATCTTCTGCAAAGGCAATCTCGAGAGCTTTCTTATAGTTATCAAGGCTGGCAGGCTCTTGGAAAATGGAAATGCCCAGACCGAAGTTGGTTGATTTTGGTTTAACCACAATTTGCTTGCCCTTGATAAGAGGATAGTAGGCTAGACCTTGTTCTAGACTGGTAAATTCGTCGCCGGCAGGGACAGGGAAGCCAGCATCAGCCAGAATTTTTTTGGTCACGGTTTTATTAGCCATGGCAAGAGGAACTACATAGTTGTCTTTTGAGGTCATGTTACCATTTTTGACGTACTCAACATGATCTTTATGCCAGAGTTTAAGGAATTGATCCTGCTCATCTAGGATTTCAAAATGAAGCCCCTTTTGAATGGCATCAAAGAGCAGCATCTGGGTAGAAAGTTCCATATCCTCATAACCCTTAAGAGCATAGTGGGCAGTCCAGTCGTAATCATGATAGGCAAGCGCCTTGTCAAGGGCAAAGTCAGAAAGGGACTTGTCTTTGATATGAGGAAGAAGTTGAGCAGCAAGTGTCTGACTGGAATCTGCAAAGGCATCTTTAACTTGTTTGACCAGACCTTGATGATAGTTACCAAGCCCAAAATGTTGCACCAGTTGGTCTAGAGCTGTCGTAATGTTCTGAGTTTCAGCTTCAGAAGGTAGAGGTTCTAAAGGATGAGAGAGGGCAATTTTTTCATTCAGCGCGTGACCTTGAGCCAGAGCCTGATCAACATTTTCAGGGGCATCCAGCCAGAGGAAGGCTAGAAGGAGTAGGTGTACGGTATCCATGGTAGTTTGGCTAATACCGATACGCTCAAAGGGGTTGAGGTCGAAGTTACGGAATTCTAGGTAGGTGATTCCCTTGTCAAGGAAGGAGCGATTAACCTTTTGTCCACGGAAACGAACAGCCGAGTAAAATTCCTTTTCCGCAATCAAATCACCTTGTTCGATATAGTTTTCGATGGCAGAGACATAGTCTTCTAGGCTTGCAAAAGATACTTGTATTTCTTCCTTATTGACATAACCATGGTCGCTGTTTCGGAAGGAACGCACGAGTTCTGGTACTTCTTGGTCGAAGAAGCCTTGCTCAGCAACAGGTGCAGCACCAAAGAGATAGGTAATCACCCAACGATAGCGCAAATAGTTCTGAGCCAGCTTAAGATAGAGAGCGTTTTTGAAAGCAATTATATCAATCTGGTCACTTTCTTGGAATAGGGCTTCAACCAAATCTTTCCCTAGTTCCATATTATAGTGGATACCTGAGATAGCTTGTAGTTTAGTTCCGTATTTTTCGGCCAGGTAGTTACGATAATGGCGTTCAAATTCATTTTCCAGTTGGGCAACTTGGATTTCTTGGGCGTTGATACGAGGAGGCATAGACAAGGGCCAGAGAAGTTCATCTTTACTGATGGAACGTCCAGCTACATCGGTAATGGCTCCAAGAAATCGACGAGCCTCAGTGGTAGATTTAGCAACTGGTGTGATGAGTTCCATCTGAAACTCACAAAAATCTGTTTGAATATAAGGGTGGAAACTTCGAGCTCCTAGGCAGGAAGGGTGAGGCGTATGTGCTAATTTTCCCTGTCTATCGACACGAAGACTTTCGCGTTCAATTCCAAAGTTAGCTTGAAGGATAGGGCTAGTAGGCTCCAGCTTTTGAAGCAGTTGATTTATAGTCATAGAGTCACCTTTTCATCTAATGTTAGTGATAGTGTATTATAAATAGGAGAAGAAAACAACTTTCCGCTACGGTTAAGGGGGATTTCCGAATGTTTCAGATAAGAATTCTTAAAACCAGTTGCTTTTTAGCTCTATTATATGCAAAAATTGTAAAATACCCACTGATTTTTATGTAAAATGTTATTTCTCTTGCAATTTAAATCAAATTAGCCTATACTAATGACGTATATATGAGAACGAAAGAATCCCTAGGGTCGGCACTGCACCCATAAAATGAGACACAAGAAAACACTCCTGTTGAATTCTGGTAAACTAGAAACAGGAGTGTTTTGTTATGGTCAAAAAAGCATCTTCGGTAGAAACTAAGCTAGCCTGTATCGAAATGAAGAAGGCAGGTAAATCAAATAAGGTTATCATGGATACCCTCGGTATCAAAAATGCTACTCAGGTGAAAACCTGGTGGCAATGGTATCAGAATGATGAATTGTACCGTTTCCACCAGCCTGTGGGGAAACAATATACTTATGGTAAAGGAATGAAACAATTATCTGAAGTGGAACAGTTACGATTGCAGGTAGAATTACTAAAAAAGTATCAGAGCTTGATAAGAGAATCGACAAAGTAAGTCTTATCAAGCTAGTAGAAGAGTATAAGAAAACATGCCCTGTATCTATTATTTTAGAATGTTTCGGCGTCAAACGCTCCACCTTTTATCGCTGGAAACAGGAGTGTAAGAATTCTCAGAAAAGAGGCGAAATAGCAGATAAAATCGAACAACTCTGTATGGCAAATCGCTTTATTTACGGCTATCGAACCATCACTCGCTTACTAAAGAAAGTTTATAACCTCGTCGTTAATCGCAAGAAGGTCTATCGTATCATGAAGGAAAAGGGCTGCCTTTGCCGTGCCCGTCCCAAGAAGGGACCTAAATTAGGGAAGCCTTACCATGTAACAGACAATAAGCTGGATCGTGATTTTCAGGCAGACAAGCCTATGGAGAAGCTTGTCATAGACATCACCTACCTCTACTTTGGAAACTGTAGACTTTATCTATCTTCGATCATGGATCTCTATAATCGTGAAATAGTAGCTTATACCATCTCAGAGTGTCAAGATACTAACTTTGTACCAACAACTTGAGCTACCTCAAGGGGTACTTTTACACAGCGATCAGGGATCTGTCTGCACCTCAAAAGCCTACTATCAGCCTTGTATAGAAAAAGGCATCACCCGCTCCATGTCCCGAAAAGGAACACCAGCAGATAATGCCTGTATCGAATGGTTTCACTCTGTTCTCAAGTCTGAAACCTTCTCTCTCCATAAGTGAAGAAACATAACTGGAGATAGTATAACAGATATTGTCAAAAATTACATCATATTTTATAATGAAACTAGAATTCAACAGAAATTAAATGACCAGTCCCCTGTAGAGTACAGAGAATTGGTCGTAGAAGGGGTCCAGCAACCGAAGGGCGCTAGCCTTCAAATTTTCCTCCCAAAATGTGTCCAAAATATTGACAGAATTCCAACACGGAAGATTTGGCACAGAATGGATTATTTGGTTTTACGACTTTCTTTATCATCTTTAACCTTGCTTTGCTTGTCTTGGCAGGCTGGGTAGGGTATAAGTGGAAGATAAGATGAAAAAAATGGAGAAAACTCTAATGGTTCTTCTCCATTTTTTTATCTAATTAGTAATGTTGAAAATTGGAAGTGAAATGATACTTTCAAAGAATTCATTTTGGACACTAGCAAACGAAATAGAGCCCTGATGCAAATCAACAATTTGTTTTGAAATTTTTAGCCCAATTCCAGTCGTTCTAATTTTAGAAATATCAATGCTTTTAAAAGATAATTCATTAAGTTCAGCAATTTTTTCTGGTGAAGCTCCCTGTCCATTATCTTTGATTTCGACAATTACATTTGTATCTTTTTTGAATAAGTGGATTCTTATTGTGCAACCCTTTTCGTTATGTAAAACAGAGTTGTAGATGATATTATGGATAACTCTTGTGATTAAAAACTGCTCAATCATGATAGATTGATTAACAAGTGAATAATCGTAATCAAATTCAAATTCAAAATCATTCCAGATTTCTTGATTTAAAATATGGATGAGAATGTCTTTGAAGAAGGGGATAATTTTTGTTTCAGTCTGATTTAATTGAAGATGACCGGATGAAAGGCGAGCTACTATATTTAAGTCATTTAAAATATTTTGGATGTAATAGGATTCCGTCAATATTGGGCGAATATGTTTTTTAGACTGTGTATCTAGTTCAGAATCATTTAACAAGGACGCGTTAGAAATGATGACAGAAAGAGGTGTTTTGATATCGTGTGCAATACCTGAAATCCATTGCTCTTTAAAGACTTCATTCTCTTTGAGTAGAGTATCAGTTTGATTAATTGCAGCTGTAAGATATTCTAGTTCTGATATAGAATTTATTGGATTTTTCAAACCATCTGGGAGATTCTGAATAGCAGTTACAAGAGGCGCAATTTTACGATTGATATGCGTCACACCATAGTAGTAAAGAAAAGCGAAATAGAGGCAGTTGAAAAGCAATACTCCAAATGCTACTAGCGGAATCAGGCGAATACTATCTATATCTAAGTAATTATAACTATAACGAGCAATTTTATCTTTTGGAAAACCAACAACAATGATGTAGTCACCTTTTATCTGACTAAAAACAGGATAATCTGAAAGATAATAGCGAGAAAATTGTAAAATGTCCCCATAGTCAAATTGCGAAGGAACTTCTGTAGGTTTATACTGTTCGTACACTTGTTTGCCAGTCTGCTTATCCAATACCATGAGCCATAACTTTTGTTCTTTTAGACTAGAAATATCATTTCTAGGTATGTGGACGTTATTATTTGTGATGGTAATGTGTTCAGAAATTATTTTCACAGTCTCAGTAGCAGTTTGCTTTTTACTAATGTAGAAAACAAAACTGGCAATTAGAATAATATTGGTAATAAAGATAATGATGGAAGAAAAGATAAATTTCTTTAGTGAATACCTTAAAATTTTGGTTTGATTCATAATCATGATAACAATTTATACCCTAGCCCTTTAGCTGTCTTTAAATATTGAGGTTTTGAAGGATTTTCTTCTATTTTTTCTCGAATTTTCCGAATATGTACAGTCAAAGAATTTTCATAACCAAAGCTATCCACTCCCCAAATCGTATCACAGAGAGATTCGGTTGAAACGATGTAATTTTTATTATCGTAAAGTTTTTTCAAAATCTGAATTTCAATTGGCGTAATAGAAATTTCTGCTCCATTTTTTTGTACTGTTGCATTCCGAAAACTCACCAAAGTCTGTCCAATCTGTATTGTTTCCTGTTCTGATTTATAGCTTCTCCGGAGCAGAGCCATAATACGATAGATAAGATTTTTTGGAATGAAGGGTTTCATGATATAATCATCACCACCAGCATTGAAACCAGCTATCTCATCTTCAGGATTATTTTTGGCAGTCAGAAAGAGGATAGGAGTATCGCCTTTTTTTCGGATATGTTTTGCTAATGTGTAGCCATCCCCATCGGGTAGCATAATGTCCAAAAGGAAAAGGTCGAACTGCTCTATTTCAATCATGTCCAAACTAGATTCTATATCATAGGCTGATGTTAGATTGGAAAATCCGTAGGCAGTGAGAATATCTCTTATGGAAGAGTTTAAAATTTTGTCGTCATCAATGATAAGGATGTGCTTATTCAGGAGTTGTTGTTCGAAACTCATAATCTTACCTCGCTTATCTATATTATACCATTTAAAAGAGTGAAAAAAGCAAGATACTTTAATCTTAATGTAAAATTAAGGTTAGCTTAGTTTAAAATTAATCTAGCATGTCTATAATAAAGACATAAC
Source organism: Streptococcus sp. IMAU 99161 (assembly GCF_014435245.1). Classification (NCBI taxonomy): domain Bacteria; kingdom Bacillati; phylum Bacillota; class Bacilli; order Lactobacillales; family Streptococcaceae; genus Streptococcus; species Streptococcus sp. IMAU 99161. The sequence goes on from NZ_JAAPAW010000011.1 coordinate 426,031, forward strand.
CTAGATAGAGATACTTCTCAAATAAATTTTAATCAGTGAGGTATTTCCAAATGGCTAAACAACAAATGAATCTCGTTGAGATTGAAGCAATGAATTCTCTTCGAGAATTGACTCTTGAAGAACTTGATAACGTTCTTGGTGCTGGTGGTGGAGTAATCCAAATCCATTTTATTCAGACAAAACAATGGTAATAGTGACTCACCAATTAGATATTGTGAATTATGTTGATTCTATCATTTTTGTTGATAAGAGTAGTGGAGATGTTATCAAAGATACTCATGATAATTTGATTTATAGAAATCAAAATTATAGAAAATTTTTTGGTTTAATGGAGGAAGTTCATAATGATTAGTAATGTTTTACAGATAAAAAACTTACAAAAGGAATTTAAGGACACTCAGGTAGTTAACCTTAGTTCCTTATCAGTTCAACAAGGTGAGATTTATGGTTTTCTAGGTCCAAATGGAGCTGGGAAAACAACCACCATGAAGATGATTTTGTCTTTGATTTCTCGTACAGCTGGGGAGATTGAAGTGTTCGGTCAATCCATAGGTACGGACAAGCAGTATCTTAATCAGATTGGCTCTATGATTGAAGAACCGTCTTATTATCCTAATTTGACAGGCTATGAAAATCTCTTGGTTTTCCAAAAAATCCTTGGATTTGATAAGAAAAATATTCAGGAAATCTTGAAAATTGTTGGGTTAGATCAACCTAAAAACAAGAAAAAATTGGTTAAAGATTATTCGCTGGGAATGAAACAGCGTTTGGCTTTAGCCTTTGCCTTAGTCAAGAAACCGCGTTTGTTGATACTGGATGAGCCAACAAACGGGTTAGACCCAGCAGGGATTCATGAAATTCGGGAACTGATTATCAAGTTGGCAAAAGAACAGGGTATTACTGTCTTCATCTCTACCCATATCCTTTCTGAGGTAGAGCATATCGCTGACCGTGTGGGGATTATCAATCATGGTCAACTGGTTTACGAGGGAGAAATTCGTAAAATTCAGTCCAATAAATGGCTGGAAGTGCGTGGGGATTTTAGAGGTCGACGTGAAGCCATTAGCCAAGTATTATTTGATTATCCGTGCAAGATGTTAGAGATACAAGAGGATAAACTCAAGCTGACTAACCTTGCCGATCAGCAGATTTCTAGTTTGTTACGAGATTTAATAGTCGAGAAAGTTCCAATTTATGAAGTGAAGCAAGAACAAGAAACCTTGGAATCTATCTTCCTCAACTTAACCAAGGAGTGAGTCTTATGTTGAATAATTTGTCTATTGAATTGCTCAAGGCAAAACGAACCAAATCCTTCCTCATTAGCATACTAGTTATGGGAGTCGGATTTGCTTGGGCAATTGCAGCCGCTACACGTTACCTAAGTAATCCACACATGCACCAGATTAGCCTAATTTTCTATATGATAAAAGAAGTAAATGGCTTGATTCTTCCTATTGTGGTTGCTCTCTTTGTATCGCGGATTGTTAAGAACGAGAAGGAGGGCAACACTTTCAAACTGCTTTTGGCAAATGGTGAAAATGTACGGCATATCTTTCTGAGTAAGCTTGGCCTGACTATGTTCGTTTTGACCTTTCTCGCTTTTTTGGAGGGAGTAGTAGTCCAGTTGATTGCAATCTTATCTGGTCTAGAAATGCCTGTTAGCCTAATCCTCTGGCAAATCGTCATTTTCTTGCTAGCCTCTTTTGTCTTGACCTGTCTGTTTTTGACTTTGCAGTTTTTATTGAAAAAGCAGGCATTGATATTGGCATTAGGGATTTTCGGAGGATTTCTTGGAGTTGGATTTGGTCATGCTCCAGCTTTTCTACAGCTGATTTTCCCTTTTGGTGGTATAGGATATCTGTCTCTGGTGGATTACCAGCAAGTCGCCAGTCAAGTGAGTTATGTTTTGGTGACAAACCTAGGATTTAAACTCTTTACATATTTGCCAATAGCTCTAATCTATCTCTTCTTATCTCTCTATCTAGTTGAAAAGAAAGGAGGCAAGCTATGATGTCTTATCTATCAGTAGAATGGCGGAAAACCCAAAAATTTTCCATGTTGATGATTGGTATTTTCTTCTTAGCTTTTTGTAGCCTGATTGGTCTTGGGATTTACTTAGGTGCAGCTTATTCTATGGTTGCAGAAAGTGAAAAAGTGCCTGTTTTATGGGGACAATTGACCTTCTATTATAGCCAGCTTTTCTTTCCGATTTTAGTCAGCATTTATGTAGCCATGATGTTAGGAAAAGAGTTTGATAGAAAAAATATTGAATTTCTCAGAGCTAATAATGTCAGTCTTGGGAAATTATTGTTTGCAAAAGAAATAGTAATTATCTTGTTTATTGCTGTTTTACAGTTGTTCTTGTTTGGTATTTTTTATGTCAGTGCTCACCTAGCTCATTTAGAAATTTCTAATTTGTTCACCTACCTCAAGTGGGATTTATTGGGGATTTTTGGAACAATTAGTATGATGGCAGTGCAGTTTTTTGTAACAGCTAAAACTCGTGTTTTCAGTAAATCTGTGGGAATTGGTGCTATTGGTACTTTCGTAGGATTTATGATGATTTTTGTATCAGATAAATTATCTTTAATCTATCCCTACTCCCAAGCTATGGTGGCAATGCGGTCACGGAATTTGATAGACTTTAATTTAGTGGAAATAGTGCTGTTTATCATTGTAAATATTCTTCTGTGGGGGATTTTCCATACATTGAGTAATAAAGAATTGCATAAGTAATGAGACTCTTCGGAGTCTTTTTCTTGTGATAAAAGCTCCAAGCTTTATCTGGTATGCTTGATCTAGTTTTTATAGAAAGAAGGTCTAAGATGTTAAATAAAGTCAAAACTAAAGCCTTAATTAGTGTTGGAGCAGTGGTTGCAACTAGCTCTATTCTCATGATGGGATATACTGCTGGTCAACACTCGACTGCTAAACAAAGTCATAAAGAGATTGAATTGGCTGAAGCTAAACTTGTAGAGGATAAACAAGCAGAAGATAAAGCCAGCATTTTGTCATCAGATACTGTATTAGTGCCCCAAATTCAAGAGAAAATTCGTCAGATAGTATCTCCAATGGATGCTGCCTGAGAGGGGCGCAATCGTCAAAATCCTTTGAGAGCTGATTGGGAAGAGGTCAAAGATGAGGTGATGCTTCAGTCCCTTCGGATGAAATTTAGCCAAAATCTAGAAATCGCGAAAGAATTGCTGGCGACAGGAGATGCTATCCTCATCGAACATACACGAAATGACGACTACTGGGCTGATGGAGGAGATGGCTCTGGAAAGAGCAAGCTAGGCCTTCTCTTAATGCAAGTACGGGAAGAGTTGAAAAACTCCAACCTGTAATCTCTCCTCTAGCTATTCCACTTAACACCTAAGGTTTGGTATGAATGGCAACTAGAAGGTTACAATGATCAATAATATGGAACTCAAGTCAGTTAACTTGAGGTTTTTATGTGCGTGAATGAGCTTGGAATACCACTAACTAGGCTTTTTTCTAGCGGTGAAAGATGTTATAATATGAAAAAATTTAAAGGAGAAATGAATGGGAGATAAATACACAGTAAAAAGTGATCTTTCGGTAGCTGCTCAGCATGCTACTGCAATAGGATCTGCCAATAATCATTCAGCTATAACAGTTCAAAGAGATGAACAAACGACAGTTGCTGGTAATAATAGTGCCAAAAATGGTATTAGTCAATTTGAGAATCTTCAGACTCAGCTATCGAATCATATTGTGAATATGATTCAAAATATCCATAGCTTGGCCGACCAATTTGAAGATAAGGATGCCATGATTCGTCAAAATTTAAATATTTTGAATACCATTCAGTCTAAGCCATCATTCTCAAATGAAGCGAAATCAAAATACTTAGATGTATTAGAGGATTAGATATGAGTGCAGAAGACACATGGAATAAGCTCCATGAGAAAGAACGACAACTTTCAGAGAAGGAGTGGGACTTATATCAGCGGATAGAAAAATTAGATTCGAAGAAAATGGAAGTAATGGATCAGCTTTTTAATGATTCGCATTGGTTAAATGATCTAGATTTTCTTTTCGAAGGTAGTAAATTCCAAAGTCAAATGATGAATGACCAGTTAGAATTCCAGCATCAACTGAGAATAATGGAATACAGTCTGTATGAAGAATTAGAAAAACTTCAGAAAGAACATAAATCTATTGAAATGAAGTTAGATTCGATTCATCAAGAAAAAAGACGATTAGTGACGGAGGAAATCACATGAGTATAGATATGTATCTAGAATCCGCCAGAAATCAGGCAACTAGTTTATCTAGTATATCCGCCCAGTGCGTGCAACAGAATATTGAATTGATTAAAGTTCTTGAAAATTTTGTCTCTGAAGAAGAGTTAAAAGGGCATGCTTACGACTCAGCAAAGGCGCATATTACAAGTACTGTAATTCCATTAATTCAAGGGATTGTCTTATACCAAGAATCACTGGCGGAGGAGTGTCAAAAATTTGTCAGTCAATATACCTCTGACGTAGATAGTAAAAGTTGGCGTCAAGTTGATTTAGAAGAAAAAATTAGGGAAGCAGATCAAAAGATTTCTAATCTACGACAGTTAATGGAAACAAAATCGGATGATAAGATTTCAGCTTTTCTAAATCTTTCGGTATCCATAGCTGTATTAGAGGGGGCAAAACAAAAATTACAGAAAATATTAATGAGCCTGCTTACTTTTAATGCAGTCTCTCCAACTATCTTTTTAAATTCAGAGCGGTATTTATTGGCTGTTCAAAATGGTTTTGCCCAAGCTGCACAATCATGGGATGCTGCTAGTGGAACCTACTTGCCTCCAACTAATGGAGTGGATCTATCGTGGAAGCAAACAATCTCTTTTGGATGGCAAAAACGTCAAGCAATCCTGAACAAGCTAAAGAATCCGAAGGTTGAAACGTTTGAAGATAAGCTTTCTAAAATGTCGAATGGAGAAATTGCTGAAAAATACGGATCTATTATCAATGCTTATACAAGATTTAAGTCGTCTGGTAGAGGAGATGCAATTTTAGCAGAATGGGATATTGAAGATTTGGATCTTTTGCTAAATTATAATAGCAAAAAGAAAGATGATCAGTCAGGCTTACTCCCTTCAGAATTAGCGAAGGTGGATCCAAAATTTAGAAAACATATTGATTCCATGGATCAAGAAGCATTAGAAGAGGCCTACCCAGAACTTAAAACATTAATTTCCAGAGCTTATGTCAATCCTTTCAAGCAATTCTTTCAGACAGAGACAGAGCGAGCTAATTATGATTATCTACTAGACCGTTATTTCCTTTTGGATAGTCAAAAAATGCTTAGTTGGCGAGATCCCGCCTTTCAAACTAAATATGATTATTATATAATTGAAGAAGGTATTGATCCTTTTACAGGCAAACCGGCTACACAGGAAGAAATCAATCGTGCAAAAAATATCAAGAAAGTGAGAGCTTTTACTGATAGCCTCCAACTAGCAAGTACCTTGTATACTTCTTATGTTGGATATAATCAGTACTACAATAAACCCTACACAACTTTCTCAGATGTATTTAGCAAGGTAAAAGGGAAAATTCCTGTCTTCAATAGGAAGCCAGTAATTCCTGAGGTAAACACTAAGGTAGAAACCAATGTTAAGACTAGAACAGAAACCGCAAAAACTTATGACCGTGAACATATTTTACGAAATATAGAAGAAAGCAAGCTTGCGAGGGAGAGTTCAGGGTTTAAAGACTTTGCAACTAGAGAAAGATATCTAGAGAAAGTCTTTGACAAATTAACTCCTGAAGAAAGGGAATTAATTTTTAATATTTCTAAGGACTCACCTAAAGTGGAGTATATTAGAGGTACATATACTAAGAAGGATATACTTGATATTAAGCCCGATTCTCAGAAAGGAATCTTTCGCCCAGATATTGAGGAATATCTCACCCCTAAATCTATAGAAGCACACAGACAACAATTTAAGAATGGAGCATCCAGATTCCAAAAATTTCAGCCTAGTGAAAATTGGAATGGAGGTATTGTTGGGAGTGGTGATGGAACAAGTTTCTGGTTGAGCAAAGAACATGCAGATATCATTGAGAAGGTTGCTGATGGAGATAATCGTCTTTATGAAATCATATTAGGACTTGATGAAGGTTATTTAGGAGACGGGCCACTTTATCGTTTAGATGTCACTCCAGAAGTAGTAGCGAAAAAAGGAATTTCAATACCAAGTGGGAATGAAATTGGGGCCAATGACTGGTGGAGACCAGCTGGACGAACTTTCCCAGGAGATATTCCTGAAGGTGTAATGGAAGATATTAGTACCAAGAGAGGAGAACATACATGGAACATAGTAAATTAGGCTGGGAAGATGTTATCCAGTTTGAAGAGGTAAAAGGTTACGGTCAGCATATATGGAGAGATGGTAATACTCTTTATTACGTTACTGAGGAGGGAGGAATTGCCCCTCAGCGAGTGGTTTATGAATTACCAAATGAGTTATTTGCCTTACTAGAGAGTGGGGAGAGAACGATACGAGAAGTATCTTATAGAGTAAAGAACAATTGTTGGCCACCGACAGAAGAAGAAAAGAACGAAATAAGAAAAAAAAGAGCTAGAGAAAAGCCAATTGTGTTGATATCAAACCGTAAAAATCAGTTGCTTTTTAGTAATAAAGAACTTGAAATACTTATTCCTCAAGCCGAACAACAATGGATAGAATCAATGGGTGAACTTCCAGACGATTATGTATCACCACTTAAGTAAAAGAGGTTTAAAATGAAACCAACAAGACTACAATGGGAAGATGTTATCCAGTTTGAAGAAGTAAAAGGTTATGGTCAGCACATTTGGAGAGATGGTAATAATCTTTATTACGTTACTGAGGAAGGAGGAATTGCCTCTCAGCGAGTGGTTTATGAATTACCAGATGAGTTATTTACCTTACTAGAAACCGGGGAAAGAACGCTACAAGAAGTTTACTGGAAGATTCAGAACGATTGTTGGCCACCGACGGAAGAAGAGAGAAGAGAATCTAGAAGAAAATTTATAAGTAAACATCCAGCTTCTTTGATAGATGTCCCTAAAAATAGGAAACTTTTTTCTAAGGAAGAACTTGAAGAGTTGATTCCGATTTCTGAGAAGCAGTGGATTGAATCTGAAGGAGAACTTCCAAATGATTATGTATCACCACTTAAGTAAGGAAGATATAAATGAAACCAACAAGACTACAATGGGAAGATGTTATCCAGTTTGAAGAGGTAAAAGGTTATGGTCAGCATATCTGGAGAGATGGTAATCATTTTTATTACGTTACTGAGGAGGGAGGAATTGCCCCGTGGTTTGATCAACCAGGAGGAGGAATATAGTTTAAATTAGATCCATTCTTTGCTAAACAGATAATGTCTATTCCTTCTGATGAGACAGCTATTATTAAAAGACTAATAGAATTTGGTTATTTGAGGAAATTATAATGTTTGATAATGAATATATTGTAAATTTGAAAAGGTTTATCAGCAATGTCGAAATTGTTTCAAGAAATAACAAGTTGCAGGTATATGATAATGTGGATATAATTTATATTCTAGAAAAAAGAGAAGACGAATTTTTTATTTTATTAAATGAAAGAGGGGGTATTTTAGAATGCTGTAAAATTCGTAACAAGGAGTTAGCGCAGTTATATTTTGCTATCTTTGTTAAAAGAGGAGTTACAGATTTTGAATTCCCACTGATGACTATAGTCAATGATATAGAGGATATCGAAATATTGAAAGAATACTTGAACAGAGAAAAACTTAATAATTTTTATTCGGTTGATTTTAGGACTAGAGAAAAAATAAATTTTTCTTCAGAGAGAAATAAGATTTATTACATAGATGCAAATGACAATGAATACAATCTATTTTACCTACCAAACAGAATGTTTCAAACCTTCTATGCATCAATTGTAAAATTAAAAACTATTAAAGAGTGGTTGATTCAACTGAATGATGCTAATGGACTAGGTGATGAATATGAGGCCACTTTGTTAGGGTATAGTTCAGAGGGAATTGAGAAGTTTTAATATTGAAAAAGGAATGAAAAAACCTAAATATCACCTTCATTAAAAAAACATAAAACTAACGGAGAAAAGGTTCAAGAGGTGTTTATGTCGGAAATAGTAAGGAAGGAATTAAAATTAGAATGGTTCTTACTGATGATAGGAAAATTATTACCGCCTATTCAACTGTTTCAGAATAGAAAGACAATTGAATGTTAAAAAGAGAATATAAATTATTTAAAAGTGTCGAAAACAGAAATGCACTTACGGTTTTGTATGATAGAGAAGATTATAAAATTATAACAACCTTCATGATTACAGAAGTTACTAATTTTTATCCGGATATTCGCGAAGCTTTGGAGAATGTCATTTCTGGAAATATGGAAGAGTACGCTTTTGATGGTAATTTGTTGGGGATCGAAGTTGGAAAAGAAATAACAGAAGTTTACTTCCAATTTGAGGAAGAAATATTAGGAGACCCTTGCTTTATTTCAACTGAAGAACTATATAAATTAGTAATGGAGTGGAAAGAAATGGAAGAAAGAATGAAAAGAGGGGAAGATATTTTTTCAGTGACCATAGAGGATTACTGTTGAATAGTCACCCCTGTAATCTCTCCTCTAGCTATTCCACCTATTTCATGCTAGAATAAAGAAAAACACATTTGGAGGCATTATGAATCAGACAGTGACTTATTTGCAGGAATTGACAGCCATTCCTTCACCGACCGGTTTTACACGGGAGATCGCAGACTACTTGGTCAAAACCATTGAAGGCTTTGGGTATGAAGTAACTCGGACTGCTAAGGGTGGGGTAAATGTGACCGTTCCTGGTGTGATCACAGACAAGCAACGCTACGTCACAGCCCATGTGGATACCTTGGGGGCTATTGTCCGCGCGGTGAAAGCAGATGGTAGACTCAAGCTAGACCGTATCGGTGGTTTCCCTTGGAATATGATTGAAGGGGAAAATTGTACAGTCCATGTAGCCAATACAGGAAAGACCCATTCGGGGACGATTTTGGTCCATCAGACTTCTTGCCACGTCTACAAGGATGCGGGAACTGTCGAGCGGACCCAGGACAATATGGAAGTCCGTCTGGATGAAAAAGTGTCCAATGAAAAAGAAACCCGTGCCCTTGGCATTGAAGTGGGTGATTTTGTCAGCTTTGATCCCCGGACCATTGTGACAGACACCGGCTTTATCAAATCTCGTCACTTGGATGACAAGGTGAGTGCAGCGATTCTCTTGAATCTTCTGCGCGTCTACAAGGAAGAACAGATTCAATTGCCAGTAACGACTACCTTTGCCTTTTCAGTCTTTGAAGAAGTGGGGCATGGGGCCAATTCTAGTATTCCGGCTGAAGTAGTAGAGTACTTAGCAGTGGACATGGGGGCTATGGGAGATGACCAAGCGACGGATGAATACACGGTATCCATCTGTGTCAAAGACGCTTCAGGACCGTATCACTACGAATTCCGTCAGCATTTGGTAGCCTTGGCAAAAGCCCAAGAAATCCCTTATAAGTTGGATATCTATCCTTTCTATGGTTCAGATGCCTCTGCAGCCATGAGTGCAGGAGCAGAAGTGAAACACGCTCTTCTCGGGGCAGGGATCGAATCTAGCCACTCATATGAGCGGACCCACTTGGATTCTGTAGTCGCAACAGAGCGCATGGTCGATGCCTACCTTAAGAGCGACTTGGTAGATTAAAAATTGGATCTACTTTTGTGAACTATTTTTAGAAAGAAAACAATGTTTTTTCTTAGAAAATAACATAAGAAGTTTTTTTATAAAATATCTAGTCCTTATAGTTTTTCAAATCAAAACTGAGACTTTCTGCTGTGAGAAAAGTGCTTGAAATAGAATCATTTCAAGCACTCGGGAGTTTTGAAACTTTAGGTTCAAAACTAAGTCATGGAACTTCGTAGAAGTTCGCTGACGTCCGTACTCACCTAAGGAAAGTCTCAAATAAGTCTTAAAGTTAAATTGATAACTACTCTCCAGGGTAGTTTTTTATAAAGAAAAAATTTTCTGAAAATTCCTTTTCTTCTGAAAATCTTTGTGGTATAATCTTAAAATAAACTTAAAATTTCTTAAGGAGTTTTACATGAAAAAAAGAAATGTCATTGCACTAGCGGGGGTTACTCTCCTTTCAGCTGCTCTTTTAGCAGCTTGTTCTGGAGGTTCTAAATCTACTAGCTCAAACAACGGTCAAAAATTCTCATATGTCTATGAGACAGAGCCTGAAAACTTGAACTACTTGACTTCAAGTAAGGCTGCAACCCATGATATCACTGGAAACTTGATTGATGGTTTGTTTGAAAATGATACTTACGGTAACCTGATTCCATCTCTTGCAAAAGACTGGACTGTTTCTAAAGATGGTTTGACTTATACTTATAAACTTCGTGATGATGCCAAATGGTATGATTCAGAAGGAGAAGAGTATGCAGCTGTAACGGCTAAAGATTTCGTAACTGGGATCAAATATGCAGCTGATAACAAGTCAGAAATGCTCTACATCATCCAAGATTCCATCAAAGGCTTGAATGACTATGTCAGCGGTAAAAATAAAGATTTCTCTGCTGTCGGAATTAAAGCAGTAGATGATCATACCCTTCAAATCACTTTGAACCAACCAGAAACCTTCTGGAACTCAAAATTGACTCTTGGGATTACCTTCCCAGTAAATGAGAAATTTGTGAAATCTAAAGGAGATAAATTCGCTCAAGCAAGCGATACAAGTTCTCTTCTTTACAATGGTCCATACATCTTGAAGAGCTTTACTTCAAAATCTTCGATCGAAATGACCAAGAACCAAAACTACTGGGATAAAGACAAAGTTTATATCTCAGATGTTAAATTGGAATTCTATGATGGTCAAGATCAAAGTAAATTGGCGAAATCATTTGCTGATAATAGTCTTAGCTTAGCAAAACTCTTCCCAACTGGATCTGGTTATTCAGAGCAAGCCAAGGAATTCAAGGATGAAATTACCTATACTCCTCAAGATGCTGCTTCTTATGTGATTGGTACCAACATCGATCGTCAATCATACAAACATACTGCTAAGAAAACCGATGAAGAAAAACAATCTACGAAGAAAGCCCTCTTGAACAAGGACTTCCGTCAAGCGATCAGCTTTGCTTTTAACCGTGAAGCCTATGCTGCTCAATTGAACGGAAAAGACGGAGCAAGCAAGATTATCCGTAATCTCTACATTCCACCAACATTTGTCCAAGCGGATGGAAAGAACTTCGGTGAGTTGGTTAAAACCAAATTGGATACATACGGAGATGAGTGGAAATCTACCAAACTAGACGACGGTCAAAATGGACTCTTCAACGCGAAGAAAGCCAAAGAAGAGTTTGCAAAAGCGAAAACTGCTTTAGAAGCAGAAGGTGTGAAATTCCCAATTCATATCGATATGCCTGTGGACCAAACGACTCCATCAAGAGTTCAACGGACACAATCCTTTAAACAGTCAGTTGAAGAAGCACTTGGGAAAGATAATGTTGTCATCGATATTCAAATGCTTTCCAAAGAAGACCTTCAAAATGCAACCCTCTTTGCGCCAAATGCGGCTGGCGAAGACTGGGATCTTTCTGACAATGTCGGATGGAGCCCTGACTACCAAGACCCATCAACTTACATGGATATCTTGAAAGCTTCATCTGGTGAAAATACTAAGACTTTCCTTGGATTTGACCCAAGTGAAAACAATGAAGCGGCTAAAAAAGTTGGTCTCTACGACTTTGAAAAGATGATCAAAGATGCTGGTGCAGAGACACAAGACGTCAACAAACGCTATGAAAAATATGCGGCTGCGCAAGCATGGTTGACAGACAGCGCCCTTGTCATCCCAACTTCATCATCAACTGGATGTCCATTCTTGACACGTATCGAACCATTCTCAGCACCATTTGCATGGACTGGTGGAAAAGGAAAAGACCACGTGATCTACAAAGGAATGAAACTGCAAGACAAAGCTGTGACAACTGCTGACTACAACAAAGCCCTTGAAAAATGGCAAAAAGAACAAGCAGAGTCAAACAAAAAAGCCCAAGAAGAAGTTCAAAAACACGTTAAATAAAGCTTCTATGCAGATAGATAAACGAAGAGAGTGGGACAGAAATCGGTCATTCGTTAGAATTTGATGTCGTCGTCCCACCTCCGCACAGTTGAGTAGGGCTATAAAAGCTGATGAAATCAGCGTAGTAGAGCCCACTCAATGCTCGACAATCCAAAAACAATTGAGAGGCTAGGACTTTTGTCCATGCCTCTTTTTTATGCATTTGAAAGGGCCTAAATTGGGGCTTTTACCCAATTTTCAGCCAAAAAGGCATCGGATCATCTAATTTTCAGAAAAAGTATGAAAACAAATAACCCTTTTATTTAGGTTCTTCTAAGCCGTTTTACGAATTAAAATTTTGATATTTACTAAAATCAATAAATATCTATAAAACATATTAATTTAAATAATTATTAAATTTTCCTTGACTTCTTCTATTTTTCGGAGTAGAATAGGTGACAATATATTCATAGAAGGTAGAGGTAATCGTATGGTGAAAGAAAAAGTAATACTTGCTTATTCGGGTGGTTTGGACACATCGGTGGCTATCACATGGTTAAAGAAGGATTATGATGTCGTTGCCGTCTGTATGGATGTCGGTGAAGGAAAAGACCTGAGTTTTATTCACGATAAGGCCTTGAAGGTTGGTGCGATTGAATCGCATGTGATTGATGTTAAAGACGAGTTTGCTGAAGACTATGTCTTGGTTGCGCTACAAGGACACACCTTCTACGAACAAAAATACCCTCTTGTGTCCGCTTTGAGCCGACCATTGATTTCTAAGAAATTAGTCGAAATTGCTCATCAAACGGGTGCCACCACCATTGCTCATGGCTGTACCGGAAAAGGGAATGACCAAGTTCGTTTTGAACTGTCAATTGCATCACTTGATCCAACCCTCAAGGTGATTGCCCCTGTTCGGGAGTGGAAGTGGTCACGTGAGGAAGAAATCAATTATGCCAAAGAAAATGGTGTGCCCATTCCAGCTGATCTAGATTCTCCTTATTCGGTGGACCAAAACCTTTGGGGGCGGGCCAATGAATGTGGTATTTTGGAAAACCCATGGAATCAAGCGCCAGAAGATGCCTATGATTTGACTGTAGCGCCAGAAAAGGCTCCAGATACGCCACTTTTTGTGGATATTGATTTCGAAGAAGGGGTTCCCGTGGCCTTGGATGGTAAGAAGATGAAATTGTCAGAGTTGATTCTGAAATTGAATGATCTGGCAGGTGCCCACGGAGTTGGTCGGATCGACCACGTTGAAAATCGGTTGGTCGGAATCAAATCACGTGAGATTTACGAATGTCCAGGTGCTATCACTCTTCTAGCTGCCCATAAAGATATTGAAGATTTGACCCAAGTCAGAGAATTAGCACACTTTAAACCAATCATTGAAAATGAACTGTCAAACCTTATTTACAATGGTCTTTGGTTTAACCCTGCCACAGAGGCTCTAATTGCTTATCTGAAACAGACACAAAAAGTTGTTAATGGAACAGCCAAAGTGAAATTGTATAAAGGAACTGCTACAGTGGTAGCTCGGAAGTCTAACAATTCACTTTATGATGAAAATCTCGCAACTTACACGAGTGCAGATACGTTTGATCAAGATGCAGCAGTTGGCTTTATCAAACTCTGGGGCTTGCCATCGAAGGTGCATGCCGAAGTACAGGCGCATCTAGACAAGTAGAAAGGATCTACTATGATAAACCATAAATTATGGGGCGGACGCTTTGAAGCTGCTTTAGAAGATTGGGTAGAAGAATTTGGGGCTAGTATCGGTTTTGACTACCGGCTTGCTCCTTACGACCTAAAAGGTAGCTTGGCCCATGTCAAGATGCTAGGTCAGACTGGGATTCTCACCCAAGAGGAAGCCAAGGCTATTGAGGCAGGGCTTGAGACTTTATTGGCACGTTATGAGGCTGGTGAATTACAGTTTGATGTGCGAAATGAGGATATCCATATGAATATGGAGGCTCTGTTGACAGAAGAGATTGGTCCAGTAGCAGGGAAACTGCATACAGCCCGTTCTCGAAACGATCAGGTGGCGACAGATATGCATCTCTATCTGAAGGATCAGTTGCGGCTGATTGATCAGAAGTTGTTGCATCTCCGTCAGGTTTTAGTGACACTGGCTGAAGAGAATGTTGAAACCATCATGCCTGGCTATACACACTTGCAACATGCCCAACCCATCAGTTTTGCCCATCACCTTTTGGCCTACTACCAAATGTTTACCCGGGATAGTCAACGTTTTGCCTTTAATATGGAGCATACGGATCTTTCCCCACTTGGAGCAGCAGCTCTAGCTGGGACGACCTTCCCAATTGATCGCCAACTTTCAGCAGATTTGATGGGCTTTAAGGGAATTTACCACAATTCGCTGGATGCTGTCAGTGATCGTGACTTTATCCTTGAGTTTTTATCCAATAGCAGTATCTTGATCATGCATCTCTCTCGCTTTTGCGAAGAGTTGATCAATTGGTGCAGTTATGAGTACGGATTTGTCAGCCTATCAGACACCTTTAGTACCGGATCTTCGATCATGCCACAAAAGAAAAATCCAGATATGGCTGAATTGATCAGAGGCAAGAGCGGACGGATCTATGGCCATCTGATGGGACTCTTGACCATTATGAAATCCTTGCCACTTGCCTACAATAAGGACTTGCAGGAAGACAAGGAAGGGATGTTTGATACGGTCGACACCATCCAGAAGTCCCTTGATATCATGGCAGGAATGCTATCTACGATGACCGTCAATAAGGATCGGATGCTAACGTCGACTCAAAAGGATTTTTCAAATGCGACAGAATTAGCAGATTACCTCGCAAAAAAAGGAATTCCTTTCCGAAAAGCGCATGAGATTGTCGGCAAATTGATCCTTGAATGTACTAAAAATGGACTTTATTTGCAGGACATTCCTATAACACGCTATCAGGAAGTTTCTCCATTAATTGAAGAAGATATCTACCAGGTCTTGCAGTCAGAGTCAGCTGTTCAGAAGCGAAATTCCCTTGGTGGAACAGGATTTGAGCAGATTCAATTGGAATTGCAGAGGGCCAAAAAGGACTTGGAAAATTATTAAAATAAGTAAAGCATCGTGAAAATTTACGATGCTTTTATTTGGAGTATTTTTAGGATATTGCTGCGATGGAGATGTAAGAAAAATTGATATTAAAACGCTTACATAGTATAATGGGAGTGTTGATTACAAAAAGTTAGGAGACTGATATGAAAAAGAAAACAATGGTTTCCATTGTCGCATCGAGCTTACTGATCGCGCCAATGGTTTTGCACCAAGTAGCAGCAGATGAGCAGACAGAAGAGTTAGCACCATCGACTGAAGTGGTCCATGTTCCATCGACTGAAGCAACACCGACAGCACGTGACACAAGTACTAGCTCTAGTGAAGAAAGCGCAAGCACAAGTGAGGCATCGCTGGATCGGGTGGCAGGTGCCAATCAAGTAGCCTCTGCTACAGAAGAACACTCAAGACAAAGTGAGCCTACTGTTCCAGTAGCAACTCCAGCAGTAACAAACAGGGAAGCTGCACCTCAATCCACTCCTACTTCAGAAGCACCGGCAACAAGTCAGGACTTGGCAAAGGTCACAGGTTCGACCCTTGCAGCGGATCAGACCTCTAAAGAGTTGACAGTGCAAGATGCTGTTAATGGCTTGCTTCAATGGGCAGCAACGGATCCAAGCCAATTAGGCCAAAGCCAAGCAGATCGGGAACGCTTTGCCAGGAGTTTAGGTTTGATTGAAACATCAGAAGATCTGACTCGTAAGGTCAGTCAGCCAGAATTGGCCAAGATGTACGAAACAGCTAAGAAACTCTATGATGCTTATCGAGCTGAAAAGAAAGCTCCTCTCTTTCTAAATGGTCGGGCCCAGCCTATTTTCCCTTATACGACGGGAGAAAAAGCAGACGAAGACTACAAATATGAGGATAGCCAAATTGTGCGCTTCCCAGTCTATGTCGAAACGGACTACGACACCGATGCAGATGGCAAGCCAGACTTGGTCAAAGCCATTGTTCAATTACCAAAAGCAGTCGCGCAAGGGGATTTTAAGGCAGCGACCATCCTTGAAGCGCGTCCTTACGTAGCAGGAACACTAGATGAAAACTACGTGACCCTTGAAAGTCTGGGGCTTCCGACAGACGGCAGCTATGATATGAAGAAACTGCACAGTCAACCTGCAAAGAGACAGCCAGTTGGCAGTGAGACGACAGAAGAAGCAGCGAAAAAAGCCAAAGCATCGGATTGGTACTACTACAGTCCCTACGAGTATATCTATGACTACGAAGATCTCAACTGGTATGACTATTTCTTGGTCAGAGGCTATGCCTTTATCTCAAGCGCTGGACTTGGTACCAAGGGATCAGAAGGATTTAACACGACAGGGTCTGACCTCGAAATCAATGCCTTCAAGAATATCATCGAATGGGTCAATGGCAAACGTAAGGCCTACACCGATAAGACTAGCAATATCGAAATCAAGGCAGACTGGGCAAGTGGCAATGTCGCAATGACCGGTCTATCCTGGGCTGGCACCACAACCTTTGGTGTGGCAGCGACAGGCGTAGAAGGCCTAAAGACCATCGTTCCAGCAGCAGGGATTGCTTCTTGGTATGATTATTTCAATAGCCAAGGGACCCAATTTGGCAATGCACCTTATAGTGACCTTTCATGGCTCTCCCTCTACGTTAGCACGCGGATGCTGGACCAAGACGACTGGGCAGGGATTTGGCAAAAATATGCCAACTACATCAACCAATTGAACAAGGACCAGTACGCTCATGATCGCAACTACAGTGATGTCTGGAAGGAGCGGGATTATACCCTTCATCCAGAAAATCTCAAGACCAGCGCCCTGATCGTCCATGGCTTGAACGATGACAATGTCAAGACCAAACATTTTGAACTCATGTACGATGCGCTCAAGAAAGCGGGCCAAGATGTCAAGCTCTATCTCCACCAAGGAGACCACGTCTATCCAGCGGCTATGTCTCGTGGCTATGGGATCACAGCCAAGGGCCAAGATTTCTATGACCTACTCAATACCTGGCTGACCCATTACCTCTATGGTGTGGACAATCACGTCGAAAGTTTGCCAGCAGTTCTAGCTCAAAATAACTATGATCCAAGCAAGTGGACCAGTTATGACAACTGGAAGAGCAGTCAACGCCTCATCCTAAATGCAAGCTCTAAACGTCTGGAAGAAACCATTTCTAGTGATTATGCCGGAGCTGGTGTAGAAGTTGCCAAGCGCGACGAAACCGTGAGCCAAGGATCTTCAAAAGCCAACATGACTTTCGTTTCGGAAGTGACAGAAGATACCACTATCAAAGGACATATCCCCGTTCATTTTAAGGCTGCTCTGGCCAAAGGTCAAGGAAAGAATTTCCAACTCAATGCTCTTCTGGTAGACGTGGCAGATCAAGACTTTGACGTGGTAGGAAATGGTAGTGTCAAGCAAGATAAAACAGCCAACGCTTTCTGGATGGGAAGCAATTTAAGCAACTTATCTGTAGCCGAATACGAAACCATCAAGACCAAGTACAAGGTGATCGCAAAAGGCTGGATCAACCTTGCCAATCCTGAGTCTGGCTACGATTCAGCAAGCTCTCGCGCAAGTATCGAGCCTAAAGTTGGGGAATACCATGATTACACCGTTTATCTCCAACCTAATCTCTATACGGTTAAGAAAGGTCATAAGTTAGCCCTAGTCTTTAACACCTATGACCCGTCTGATTTAACGGTGGAGCATCCATATGAAGTGAGCTTTAAGACAGATTCTATCCAGGCTGCGATTCCAATTGTCGAAAAGACCCGCGCCCAAAAGGCAAGCTATCTACCAAGTGCAAGCGATACAGACTATGCAAACCTTCCAGAAGTTGAAGGTGCGGCTCTAGTTGCGCCAGAAGTGCACTATATGGAAGAATACACCCTTCCAAACCCAGAATACTTCGTCCAACCAAGCCTAACTGTTCCTGAAAAAGAAGAACAGATGCAAACAGGATCAGCTGCCCAAGAGCACCCTCACCTTGCTCTAGCTGTATCCTATGGGCCACGATTTGTTACCACGACTTCAGAACCAGTTGCAGAAGATTCTCAAGAAGTGATTCCTGCAGTAGAAGGAGGGCGTGCGGACCATACGCTTCCACAAACAGGTAGCAAAGAACATGCTCTGGGTCTCTTAGGTCTGTTTACCCTGACAGCTTCTATCCTCATCTTTTGGCGCAAGAAGAAGGTAGATGCCTAAGGAGTCCCCGTAGCAAATATTTCTAAAATGGCCTCTTTTAGTGTAAAATAAAAGTAGAAATGCAGAATCAGTAGTCACTACTGAAAAAGGAGGAAATATGGCACACGTAATCACAGATGCAACCTTTGAACAAGAAACCAGCCAAGGCCTTGTTTTGATTGACTTTTGGGCAACTTGGTGTGGTCCATGTCGTATGCAAGCACCGATCTTGGATCAGTTAGCAGAAGAAGTCCATGAAGATGATCTGAAGATCTGTAAGTTGGATGTTGATGAAAATCCAAACACAGCTCGTCAATTCGGTATTATGTCGATCCCGACTCTTCTCTTTAAAAAAGACGGCCAAGTCGTCAAACAAGTGGCTGGTGTTCATACGAAAGCCCAATTAAAAGAAATCATTGCAGAATTGAGCTAAAAAGAAAACTCGTTTTCCAAACTGGAAAACGAGTTTTTTGATGGTGTGCTTTTCTTTAAAATAAAGACAGCAAACATTGACAGCGCTTTCTTATCATGCTAAAATGAAGCTGTGTTTCCTATAAAATTTTTACAGGAAAAAATTCTCCTAGGAACATGTAGATCCTAGGAGAAAATCATATTTATTGGTTATTGGCCCTCTGTATCTTGGGCTACCCAAACACTAACGGAGCGTTCTGCGACTGGGAATTCAGCAGTACCATCTTCCTGAACTTGCACGGTTTCATCACAGTTTCCTAAGGCGTCGTGGTAGGTGAGACCAGCGTATTCTGACCCGATCTCCATAGTCTTAGTGGTTGCTTGGCTATTTGAAAGCAAGCACGCAATTGGTGCAGATTCTTCAGTTCCAGAGCGTGTCCAACCGATGCAATTGGGATCATCGAAGTAGTCGGTTTGCTCACCATAGGCAAGATCCTTCCGGATCCACAAGAGACGATCGAGGACTTCTTGGAAAGATTCTTGAGCATGATCTCCCTCGATACCGTAGTAGTCCCCATAAAAGACACATGGCAAACCAGCTTCACGAAGCAAGATCAAGGCATAGGCAGCAGGTTTAAACCATTCCTCAATCGTAGATTCCAATGCTTGCCCTCGTTGGGTGTCATGGTTGTCCACAAAGGTGACAGCCTCTTCAGGATGGTTCAAGGCCAGTGTACCATCAAAAATCGTTCGAAGGTCGTAATCTGAGCCTTCTTGTCCAGCCCGGAAGAGATTTTGGTGGAGGGCCACATCGATCAAGTCGTATAAGTAGTCAATACTTTCCAAGTACTCATCGTTGGTTTCTGTATCGCCATTCCAAAATTCACCAAAGACGTAGAAATCTTCTCCATATTTTTTGGTGATATTGTGGATGAAATTTTTCATAAAGAAGGAGTCAATGTGCTTGACTGCATCCAGACGGAAGCCTTCAACACCAGTCGTTTCGATAAACCAGTCTGCCCACTGATCAAGATTTTCCACGACTTCAGGGTGCTTGAAATCAATATCAGCATACATTAGGTAGTCGTAGTTTCCGTTTTCCTTGTCTACCAGATCTCCTTGGGCCCAACCTTTGTTGTCCCCTTGGATTTGGTAGATCCCATTCTTATTACGAGAAGCATCGTAGTCAGTACCGGTGAAATGGTACCAATGCCAGTGGAAGTCATTATAGGCTCCATTTCGACCATCAAAGGTGAATTTAGTCCATCCTTGAATGGTGAAGGGCTCAGTGAGAACCTTGTTTCGATCCATCGGATCGACCTCAACAACCTCGAATTCCTCTAAGCCATCAGCTGCAGCTTTATGGTTGAGAACGACATCGGCCATTGGTTGAATCCCAGCATCTTTGAGGGCTTGGATGGCTTGAAGATAATCTTCTTTGAAGCCATATTTGGTGCGAACCGTTCCTTTTTGGTCGAACTCGCCCAAATCAAAGAGGTCATAGACCCCGTACCCAACGTCATTGTTAGAAGTAGCTTTAAAGGCAGGTGGCATCCAGACTTTACGAATGCCCAAGTCTGCTAAGTGTTGCGCATCTTCAGCAAGACGCTTCCAGTGGTTCCCATCAGCGGGCAAATACCACTCAAAATATTGCATTAAGGTTTGATTTTCCATCGTTATTTCTTCTTTCATGTGAATGTCCTTATTTTACCAAAAATAGTTGGATGGGACAAACGTTTGCGCTGTAATGTAGAATAATATCTATTGAATAACGGAATAAATTCGTTTTTTAATGATATAATAGGTGTATCACCTAGTTATTTTACGACCATATTCTATAAATTTATGATAATGGAGTATTCTTATGAACGTGAAACAAACGAATAGAGATTGCATCGAAACGATTTTTACTGAAGCCTTGGCTATTCCAAGCTTTACCAACACGGAGACAGAGCAAGGTATCGAAGCTTACCTAGATCAACGGATTGCCCAGATTCCTTATTTTAAGGAACATCCGGACCACTTTGGGCGCTACCAGGTGCCAGAGGATCACTTGCATCGGTCGGTCAATTGGGCCTTGGTCGATAAAGGCAAGAAAAAAACTCTTATCCTTTTCCACCACCATGATACAGTCGATCTTGAAGACTATGGACAGTTGTCGGAGATCGCGCTTGATTCTGATAAAGTAGCAGCAGCCTTGAAAACACTGGATCAGCGACCAAATATGAAGGCTGATTTAGCTTCTGGTCAATGGAAATTTGGCAGAGGGTCTTGCGATATGAAAGCAGCCTTGGCCCTTCAATTAGGGGTCCTAGAAGCCTATGCGGCGGATCCTTCAGGAGGTCAGGTCAATCTGCTCTATCTCTCTGTTGGCGATGAGGAATCCTATTCACGTGGGATGCGGGGAGCTTTGGGGCTCCTGACAGATTTGCAGG
Source organism: Streptococcus sp. IMAU 99161 (assembly GCF_014435245.1). Classification (NCBI taxonomy): domain Bacteria; kingdom Bacillati; phylum Bacillota; class Bacilli; order Lactobacillales; family Streptococcaceae; genus Streptococcus; species Streptococcus sp. IMAU 99161. Next base: position 447,230 of record NZ_JAAPAW010000011.1, read on the forward strand.
AAAAGTTTGATCTGAATTATGTATTAGCAGTGGATTCAGAGCCCTTTGAATCGGATCTAGAAAAAGAAAAAGTCCTTCACATTGGCACAGTCGGCAAACTCATGCCAGTCGTTGTGGCCCAAGGTGTCTTGTCCCATATGAAGGAGCCCCTTAAAGGGATCAATGCCTTGTCGCTCTTAGTAGCCATTGCAAGTCAGCTAGATCTTCATCCCGATCTTGCTGATCAGGCGCTGGGAGAAACGTCTCCCCTTCCTTCTTGGTCCTATCTCAGAGATTTGAAGGAGCAGTACGATGTATCGACCGTGCTTTATGCGGCTGGTTATTTTAGTGTTCTTCATTTGAAGAAAACACCTCAAGAACTCCTAGAGCGGATTGATGAGCTTAGTCAGGAGGCCTTGGATGCTTTCTACAAGAAGTATGAGCATTTGCAGGATCAGGCTGGCCAAGACCATATGATTGCAAGGCCAAGAGTTATCACCTATCAAGAACTAGAGGAACGTTGCCAAGCCATAGAAGGCTACCAAGACTTTAGGGAAACTTCTAATAAAAAAGCGGAACAAGATTTTCGTAATGGGACCAGCTACCAGAGCCTTGCAATTCAGCAAATCCAGCGACTCCTAGAGTTTCTCGGAGATAAGGATCCCCTGGTGGTCATTGGCTTTGCACCCCCCTATTATCCTTCTATGAATTGCCGCTTTTTGGACAATACAGAACTAAAGATCGAGTCCTTGATCGCAGATTACCGCCAGTATCTGGACCAAAGAGGCTATAGCTTGAAGGTCGAAGAATATTTTATGGGGATTAACGACACCAGCTATTGTGCCTTAGAAAAGGATGTAGCCTCTTATCAAGTCGTCCTAGATAGCCTCGCCACTCCGGCTCAAATTTATGATCTGGATCTGGATAAAATTTCTCAAATTCAGGTTCCAGCGATCAATCTCGGGCCCTGGGGCAAAGAATTGCATAAGCGAGGAGAGCGGGTTTACCAAGAAGATTTCTTGGAGACCATTCCAACCTATCTGCTAGATTTGCTCTATCATTTCGATGATCTCTAATTACAATAGAAAACAAACACGATCCCAATGAGGATCGCACAAGGAGTTAGCATGATTACATTTCACGGAGTTACCAAAGATTATGATGGGCATATTGCCCTCAACCATTTGGACTTGACCATCGAAGATGGGCAAATTGTCGGCCTGATTGGCCACAACGGAGCCGGAAAGTCAACGACGATTAAGAGCCTGGTCAGTGTCATCACCCCAACCACTGGGACGATTGAAGTGGACGGTCAGGACCTCTATAGCCATCGGCTTGCGATCAAAAAGAAGATCGGTTACGTGGCGGATTCGCCGGATCTTTTCTTGCGTCTCACAGCCAATGAATTCTGGGAGTTGGTTGCGACTTCTTATGATATGAGTCAAAAAGACTGTGATCAACGCTTGGAAGAGCTTCTTACGATCTTTGATTTTCAGAGCCACCGTTATGAAGTGATTGAATCCTTTTCACATGGGATGCGCCAGAAGGTCTTTGTCATTGCGGCCCTTTTGTCAGATCCAGATATCTGGGTCTTGGATGAACCGATGACCGGGTTGGACCCGCAGGCTTCTTACGATTTAAAACAAATGATGCGCCAACATGCGGATCGCGGAAAGACCGTTATTTTCTCTACCCACGTCTTAGAAGTGGCCGAACAACTCTGTGATAAAATTGCTATTCTGAAAAAGGGAAATCTCATTTTCTATGGGACGATCGAGGAATTGAAGGGCCAACACCCTGAACAAAGCCTGGAAAGTATCTATCTCAGCCTAGCGGGGCGGAAGGAAGAAGGTGGCGATCATGCGTCTTAAGATCATACAACAGCTGGTCAATGTCAATATCATCTATGCCAGTCAGCCCGCTCAGATCGCAAGATTACGTGCCAAACAGGCCAAAAAACCGGACGTCAAACTCAATGTTGCCCGCAAATCGGTGCTCAACTATCTCACTTTAGGTTTTTTCTATTTCGTCTTGTTTGGCTTGCTCTTTAGTGTCTATGATTTTGTCAACCAACCAGCTTTCTTTGTCAATATGGTGGCCCTCTTTTCCTTGATGACCATTTCCCAAGGCTTTATGAGTTTTTACAATGTCTTTTATGAAAGCAAGGACCTGCAGTTTTATCGGCCTTATGCCTTTTCAGATGCGGAAGTCATTGCAGGAAAGAGCATCTCGGTCATCCTGACTCTTCTCATGGCTATTCTCCCGTTGATTAGTTATTTTCTGATCCTCCCTGTGCAGGCAGGTGGTTTCAATCCGTTAGGCATCCTGCTTGGGCTCTTTTGTGCCTTGATTCTCTTAGCTGTTCTCTTTTTAGCGACGATCATCCTCTCCCATCTGATCACCAAGACCCTCTTTTTTAAAAAACACACGACTCTGGTCTCCAACATCATGATCGGTATCGGTTCCCTCCTCAGTCTGGGCGCCTATCTTTATTTGAACTTAGTCCAAACCCATCGGGTGGAAGTGTCGGGTGGAGCGGATATTCCCATTCTTTTTCCACCTTTTGTTGCCTTTCTTCAGTTTATCCTCCATCCTTTTGATGGGGGAGTGATCCTTGGCATTCTGGGCTGGATCGCGGTGCTTTTAGTTCTGATCGCCCTGGTTCGTAAACTTGTGATCCCGCAGTTTTATGATGCAGCTCTTGCAGTTGCTACCAACCAAACCGTCAAAGAGCGCGTGAGAGCGATCCATGTGGGTCAGAAAGACTCCTTTAGACGATTTGTCATTCAGTATCATCGCAGACTCTTGCTTGATGGTACCCTCATGGTGCAGGTCCTCTTGATGATGAGCATTCTGCCTTATATTTTCTTACTCAGTGGAGCAGTAGGAGCATCGAAAAATATAGGAGGCCTCAGTCCTTACTTGACGCCCCAGTACCTCGTCCCACTGGCTCTCGTTGCCTTCTTGATCGGTGTTTTCAATAGTTTTGGAGGTTTGACTAGTATCGGTATTTCCCTAGAGCGAGAAAATTTTGAGTACTTGAGATCCCTCCCTATTGATTTCAAACGCTATCTCTTCATGAAGTTTTGGCTGCTCTATCTGGTGCAATCCATCCTTCCTGTCATTCTTTTGCTTGGCGTTTGTTTCTATTTTGGTGTGCATCCCTTGGGCATCCTTGCCATGTTGCTGATCTGGGTCGTAACAACCATTCCGATCTGTATTCGAGACTATGTCAAAGATTTTCAAAATTTTAGCACCAATTGGACCAATATCACAGAGTTGATGAGCCGTCATCGTGGGAATGCCGTCCTTCAGTCTATTCTCTTGATTGTCTTCATCTTTGTGATGTTTTTCTTGATTATTATCAGCTTCATTTGGACTTATCATTCCGTCAGCACCTTGCTGGCTGTGATCCTTTATAGTGTCATCCTGCTAATCGGAGCTGGGATCAGTTCTACCATCTACCGCAAAAAAATCCGCACTCTCTACCAAGAGATCGGAGAATAAAAAGAGAGAGTGGGACAGAAATCGGTCATTCGTTAGAATTCGATTTCGTCGTCCCACCTCCGCACAGTTGAGTAGGGCTGTAAAAGCTGATGAAATCAGCGTAGTAGAGTCCACTCAACCACTGCGTCTTGCTCGACAATCCAAAGACAAGAAGAGGCTAGGACTTTTGTCCCAGCCTCTTTTTAGTGCTAACTTAAATCTCATATCCCATGAGGAGTCCGCCTTCTTCGGCGTAGAAACTACAAAGTCCAGAAGTAGGGAGGACTTCGATAGCTGCATGGGCAAATTTCTCACGAACCAATTCAGAGAATTGCTCGATAAATTTTTCATTGTTACGGTGGGCGATGGTAATATGTCCGCCAGCATAACCCGCCTTGAGCAATTCCTCAACAGCAGCCTTGATCGCTTTCTTTTGCCCCCGTGCTTTTTGGAGTAACTCAAGGGTACCTGTCTTACTAGCTTCACCGACCATACGGATATTGAGGAGCCCGACGACAGTCCCGATCAATTTGCTGAGACGCCCATTTTTGACCAGATTATCAACCTTGGCCAAAACAAAGAGCAACTTGGTTTTTTCTTGGTATTTGGTGATGACTTGGACCACTTGCTCAAAGTCAAGGTCTTCAGCAACCAACTGGTTGAGCTTGCGAACGATCAGGTCCACCTCGCCCCCAGCTGACAAGCTATTAATGACGTGGATATTGGTATTTGGGTGCTCTTCTAGATAAATCTTCTTGGCTACCTCAGCACTATTGTAGCTACCAGAAAGGGTACCAGTAATGGTGACAACGACGATATTATCCGCCCCTTCAAAAGACCTCATGTAGTCATCTGGACTTGGACAGGCAGACTTAGAAGCGGTCGCAGTCGCATACATCTCCTCCATCATCTGATCGATATTGAGTTGGGCGTCATCTGTATAGATGGTCTCCCCCACTTGGATGGTCAGTGGGACACTGATAAACTCCGTATCTGGTGCCAGGTTGTCCAAAGAGCGGTAGTCACAGCCTGAATCCGCAATAATTTTCCATTTCATCAGTTCATACCTCATAATTGTATAAAAATGTACATTGACAAGTAGTTTGTCTTCTTTTACAATTATATCATGAAGTGTATGGTGATGAAAGTAGATATTATCAGGTGAGACACATAGAAAGTAAATGTTATGGCAGAAAGAAAAATATCCGAGAAATCCTTGGAAAATCTTAAACGATTTAACCAAGAAAACAATGCAATTACTCGTGAATCCATCGAAATTTCTCTCTTGCAATTGTTGGAGAATAAAGATCTGAAAAAGATCACTATTTCTGAGCTAGTGCGGCGTGCTGGGGTCTCTCGCGCGGCCTTTTACCGCAATTATGGCTCTAAAGAGGATATTTTAGAGTCTATCTTTCAGTCCAGTATTGCTAAGATTACCAAGTCATTGGATAGTTTCAATCTCAAGACAGACCTGTATCAAGTCTGGGTCTATCTCTTTAAGGAAGTCAAGAAAGAAGCCAAGATCATCAGCCTGGCCATTGATTACAATTCCGAGCGCCTTTTGACCAAGGCAGTTTATGATTTTTTGGAAAAACGAAATGGTGAGACTTCAAATGGTGCTGGCAGCTATCTCAATTCTTTCTGGAGCTCCGCCATCGTCTCTGTGATCTCCAAGTGGATCAAGGATGGCATGAAGATTCCCGCTGAAAAAATCGCGACATTAGGCCTTCCCCTCTTTCCACAAAAGAAGAAGTGAGAGTGGGACAGAAATCGGTAATTCGTTAGAATTCGATTTCGTCGTCCCACCTCCGCACAGTTGAGTAGGGCTGTAAAAGCTGATGAAATCAGCGTAGTAGAGCCCACTCAACCACTGCGTCTTGTACGACAATCCAAAAACAATTAAGAGGCTAGGACTTTTGTCCCAGCCTCTTCTTGCAACTATTCCCAATTAGTGAGGAAGTTGAATAAGTCGCAAAATTTCGGTATCATGGTAGGAGTTAACTTGTAGAATGAAACAATTAAGTCGGATTTTTAAGTGACTTTTTCAAAGTCAGAGCCAACAAACGTCAATTCACAACAAAGTAAATAACTAAGGAAATTTATGATTAACGATTATAAAGAACTAAGAAAACAATACAATATTCCGGCGATATTCATGCTGCTTATTCTAGCTCTACCATTTTTATATGCAGTGCAAGTGACTCAAAGTAAAAAAATTGCTCTCATTTGTTTTTTGATTTACTTACCATTTGAGCTGGTTCTAGTTATCATTAAAGATACTCTTTTAATCAAAAAGTTGAATAGTCTTATCTATAAGGACATAAATCTTGACTTGATGGCAAGCTATATTCTGAACCAAAAAAGAAAGAGTATCAAAACTATTAAAACGCGTGTACAGGTTGCCACTATTTTCTATTTCTATAAGATTGGTGACTTTGGATCCATTGAAGCAGTTGTAGACGAACTCAAAAAGATTCAAAAGTTTACAGATGTTGAACAAGTAAAATTAAACGAAATTCTATTGAATGCAAACTTATTTTCTAGACCTGATTTGAAGGAAGATGAGTTCGAGGAATTGCTCTCTGACTATTTAGCAGATTATGAACTACTCAAGATGGCATACAGAGCTCGTTATGATATACTGGTCAAAAAAGAGCCCAATGATGCCGTCCTAAAGGAAGTGACGAACAACAAGTTCTCACAATTGGAATCTATGTACCTAAGGGCAGTCAATGAGTACCTCAAAGGGAATAGAGATAAGGCAATGGAGCTATTTCGTACCATTGCGAAAGAAGATGAGAGATTGTATCTGGTCCGAATGGCTCAGGCCTATCTAGATAGTGAAAACTCAGGAGAAAAGAGTGTTTCACTTGGTGAAAGACAAGAAGAAGTCACTTTGAAATTATTGCGAATGAAGCTGATAGAAGTAAAACCAGCTAAATCAGCTAATCCAACAAAAGGGCTTGCTTTTTTCAAAGGCTGGAAAATCGCATTACTGTTAATTCCGCCATTTTTATTGTATGCGATGGTTTTAGTCGTAATAGGAGTCGTAAAAGAATTGGTTAAGTTTGTCCAATCGAAATTTGAAGACAAGTAAAGGAACGTTTTCGTTCCTAAAACATTGTAAGCAAACCGATTGAAAACAAAAGGCAAAAAATATATGGAATTAAGGTTTGAAAATTCAAGGATGAGTTGTTTTCAAATTGTCCAGTTAGATCAAGAATCAAAGAAGTATATCATGGATACAAGTACAATGAGTCCAAAGAGTTATTACTGGGGATTTAAAACAGATACGATTACAGTGGGTATGGTGGAGATCGAAAAGAATAACAATCAGTTCGAAATTAAGCCTACAACACCCGTAAGTACAACAATGGTAGCCATTATCGTACAACCAATTGTCAAAGTTGGTTACGATGTTTTAAAGCGGCTTTTTATTAAAAACAATCTTAGCGAGCAAGTGTTATTAAAGTTATTACTCTTTGCAATTTCTATGCTTATTTCTTACTTTGCCATTCTGATTTCATTAAAGGTGGCCCATGAAAAAGCAGATCAATGGATTTCTAAAAATAGCCATAAATACACGGTTACCTTTACAACTATTAAGAAAAGTAATGGAGGAGTATATCCTTTAGTTGGAGCAATTTTCATTTGTTTACTTTTCTTTCTTGGTTTGAATAATGGAACAGAAGGAGCTTTTTTGGTAATCAATGGAATCGTATCCTTATTCTTTTTCATGTTTACTCTAGGAAGTTACCCAATTGCTTATCCCTATAAGCAAGGCCAAATTGTTGTTAAAAAAATAGAAGAACAGTAGAAGTTTTATGATATCGTAGAAGTTACATAATTAGCAAATACCATTAATTCAGAAAGTGATTGAATAAAATAAATGGAAGTTAAGTTTAGAGCTTTGGATGTCTATTATTTTGGCATCCTTGAAATGGATGGAAAAAGGTATGTTTTAGATTCAAATTCGTTGACATCTAAAAGTTACTATTGGGGATTTGTTCCTAAGGAGTTCAAGTTGGATATCATAGAGTTAGAGGCTTCAAATAGGAACTTTGACAAAAAGATTAAAATGGCTCCAGAAGGTAGACGTTCGATAGCGATAAGTATTAGTGTTGCACTTAGTTCGGCTCTATATAGAATAGGGGCTGGAATTTTTAGATATTATAGCATTAGTCAGAATCTCTATTTAAAAATCTTGTTATTTCTAATTTCAATTCTGGTAGCTTTTGTCATTTATAGGGGAATCCTTTGGAAATCTCGAAATGAAATTGCCAGACGACTCACACCCAATCGTCCAAAGTATAAGATTGTCTTTCGAAATGTAAAGAAGCAGCGACAATTTCATGCTTATCTTTTTCTAATTCCGATCTTTATGATGTTTGGATTCTATATGAATACTCATGATGGAACTGAAGCTTGTTTTCTTTATATCAATGGCATGTTGGCTTATATTTATATTTGGATCGAATCAGGTAGTATTCCTATGGAATATGCATATCGTAAAGAATACATTGAATTTGATAGACTGGAAGCAGTGGATGAGGATCAATCTGATTACAAGGAAAATTAGAAGAGGTTTTGCATGCTTAAAAAAGCAAAAATAGAACAATTATCAAAAATCAATTTTCGTTACCGGATCTTACAAATGGACGGAGAGTCTTATTTAATCGATGCCGATCGTCCATTTTTCATCAGCTATTTCTTTCCATGGATTTTAAGCTTTATTCCTCATCTGGCCTATCCTTTAACCAAGGAAGAAGCGCAATCTCTGGCTCCTTCGGATCTTTCTAAAGTTCTCAATAAAAAAGATACTCAGAAGAAAGGTCTTGCTACAGCTTTTGGTGGGGGTGCAACTGCCATGCTTTTGTCCAAAGCCTTTCCTATTGAAAAGTATCTCTATTTTTCTTCGCATGAGTTAAATCTGGGAGTCTTGGCTCTAGTATTTAGCCTTGTAATAGGAATTCGGATATGGGTAAGCATTCGGAAACCGATGATCACCATTGTGAATAGTAACCAACCCATAAAGATATACCTCGTCGCAAATGATAGAAAGCATAGATTATTATCAGTGACAGCTCCAACTTTTTTTGCTGGGTTGGTTGTATTTTCATCTTGTGCAATATTTAGTAATATTGCCCCAAACTTTATCCTTCATATAGTTTTGTTCTTATTTTTATCGATCTTCATGTTTTCAGGTAATGTGCTATTTTTTTCACCAGTAGTTGATTACAAAGTGAAAATAAAATCTCCTAGAAAGGATCTGTTTAAATCGTGAAAATTACAAAGAAAAAAGTCATATACTCTTTGCTGGTTCTCCTCATATCTATTGGAGTCATCTGGTTTTCTTATCACACCTATGAGAAGCAGTATTATCGTCAATTTAGTCAATATAGTGGAAAAGCAAAAATTGATGACTATGAGATGATTGCAGATGGTTCAGGTGTCATCGCTCACTGGAAATCAGTAACGCCTGAGGAAGATAAAAAGAAGAAGGAGTATGGAGGTTCTTTAAATCTCAGACGCATTCAGGTTGGAGCTCACCATATTTTGCGTTCCAATATAAAAATGAAAGACAGTCCCTATTATTACGAGGAGCGTCCATCAAAAGATGAATATTGGACACTGAGCCTTTATAAGATCGAAGGAAAGAAACTAAAAGAAGAGAAAGAAATTGATTTATATAAAATTGTGGAGGATTTTGATTCCAATTATATTCCAACAGAATTAGGGGCTATATATAGTTCAAACGGAAGAGAACTAGCTGCGCTACAGATCCGAAGTATAAAGGATCCTACTATTCGGAAGATGATGTTTCTAGATTTGGAAACTCATAAACTGCAACGAAATGATCGTTTAACAGAACAGGTATATGGAAAGAAACCTATAGTTCAGTTATACGTTGCTTTAGATAAAGATCAGGGTAGTCTGGAATATTTACATTTATCCGATGGCAGTTTCTCTATTGATCCCAAGGACCTTTCAAAAACGCAATTCAAGAAATCTTCTAAAGCTTATCGGTTGCTAAGACAAAAGGATACTAAGGTGATGATCCTAAATCCACAGAATAGTGCTAATCGATATTCGAGGGGGCTGTCTGTATTTAAACTCTTTATGAAAAAGAGCGTGAATCTTTACCATGACGTCACCATTCCAGCTGAGCTTTCAAAAGATGGACAAGTCCATACAACACAGACTAAAGAAGAATTTGATCAAATTTATGATGTTGAAAAGGCTCGTAAGGTATATAATGAGATTGATTAAAGTAAGAAACTACAAAGGACAAGAACGATGATCGAAGAACGAATTCTTGCTGCTAAGCAGTATGTGAAAACCTTATTTGCTGATCGAGCGGATGGCCATGATGTGGCGCATACCCTCCGCGTTTATACCAATGCTATGAGAATCGCTCAAGCAGAAGGGCCATGTGATCTGGAGATAGTGGGCTTGTCTGCTCTTCTTCACGATGCTGATGATGATAAATTGTTTCAAACAGAGAATAATGCGAATGCTCGTAAGTTTCTAGAAGAGATCGGTACTCCTAAAAACCAAATCGACCAGATTTGTCGGGTGATCAATGCTGTTTCTTTCAGCAAAAATCGCGGTAAACATCCAGAAACGCTAGAAGGCAAGATTGTCCAGGATGCAGACCGCCTGGACGCGATAGGAGCTGTAGGAATTGCGCGAACGTTTTCCTATGGGGGGCACAAAGGGAGGTCCCTTACTGATACCGTCCAACATTTCCATGAAAAGTTACTCCTTCTAAAAGATGAAATGAATACGGAGACTGCTAAGCAAATGACAGAAAGTCGCCATCAATTTTTAATCACCTTTCTAAATGAACTAGAAAAGGAACTCTAACAAGAACCCCTGTCTAAAATGATTTCAGACAGGGGTCTTTCTTTAATCTTGCATCATAGCTAGAAGGTCTTCTGCTGTAGTGGTAGGGAGGATCCGGATTCGATTGAGGGAATAGAGGCCATTAGTGGAGCTGGCGAGTCCATTTTTAGTGGTGAGACCTAGTTTGTAGCCAGCTTTCTTGGCTTGGTCGATCGTGACTTGACTATAGCGACCAGATGGGTAGACGATGACGCTGGTATCTTGATCCAGCACCTTATCCAGCAGGCGTTTAGAAGCGACGAGCTCATTCTTTTGGGTCTCAAGGCTGGAATTAGCTAGGTCTGGATGATTCACCGTATGGCTTTCAAAGGTTACCTCAGCTTTTTTCATCTCTTTGATTTGGTCAAAGGTCAGGACATTTTCTTTTTCCTTTTGGGTAAAGTCCGTGATGATATTGTTCGTGGCCGTCATCTTGTATTTCTTAAGAAGCGGATAGACGATGGTATAGAAATCCTCGACGCCATCATCAAACGTCAGCCAGACATATTTCTTTCCTTTTGGCACTTCGTTCTTAGCGAGGATGCGATAGGCTTCCTCAGGTGTCAGGGTGTAGTAACCCGCTTTTTTCAGGGCCTTTAGTTGGCTTTCAAAAGTTTCTGGATCGACAATCAGATTGGCATTGGCAGCTTCGGACTCAGCCATATTGTGCACGGAGTGATACATGAGGATGGGAACTTTTGGATCTTTCTTGGTTTTAACCCACTCGATAGATGAACTATTGTCATCGAGAGAGGTTGTCAGACTGCTCGTTCCATTAGCCGCATTGAGCTGGCTGATCCGTTTCACTAAGAGAAAACTGCAAATACAGATACAAACCAGCAGGACTGCATTGATTTTTAATAGGATTTTGATTTTTTTAGGGACTCTTCGTTTGCTCATATTGCCACCGTTCTCACTATTTTCTCTATTGTACCATAAATTTGAAGGGATCGGAAAAGAAGGCTATGCGCTTAAGTGATTCACAGTAGCTAGGAGAGAAAGAGTGGCATGAAGATTCAGAATTTTTAAGACAATGGGCTGTCAAATGGCCAAGTTTTTGTTATAATGGAGCTATTATAGAAATTTCAAGGAGACCATAGGATGTCTGTAAAGATTGCCTTACTAGGATTTGGTACCGTTGCGAGTGGTGTACCATTTTTATTAAAAGAAAATAGCGGAAAAATCACCCAGGCTGCTCATGATGACATTGAGATTGCCAAGGTCTTGGTTCGTGATGATGCGGAGAAGGAAAAATTGCAAGCTGCAGGTCATGACTACAACTTTGTGACTAATGTCGATGAGATCATCGAAGATAAAGAGATTGCCATCGTAGTGGAATTGATGGGCCGGATCGAACCGGCTAAGACCTTTATCACCCGTGCTCTTGAAGCAGGAAAGCACGTGGTTTCTGCGAACAAAGACCTTCTTGCTGTTCATGGAAGTGAGTTGCTTGCGATTGCGAAGGAACACCATGTCGCCCTCTATTATGAAGCTGCCGTAGCGGGTGGGATTCCCATTCTTCGGACCTTGGTGAATTCTTTGGCTTCCGACAAGGTGACCAAAGTTCTCGGTGTGGTCAATGGGACCTCCAACTTCATGATGACCAAAATGGTCGAAGAAGGTTGGACTTATGAAGATGCATTAGCAGAAGCGCAACGACTTGGTTACGCTGAAAGTGACCCCACCAATGACGTTGAAGGAATCGATGCGGCTTATAAGATGGTGATTTTGAGCCAATTCGCCTTTGGGATGAACATCCAATTTGACCAAGTGGGTCATAAGGGAATCAGCCAAATCACTCCTCAGGATGTCTCAGTAGCTCAAAGCCTTGGCTATGTGATCAAGCTGGTTGGCTCCATCGTTGAAACAGAGTCAGGGATCGCAGCAGAAGTGACACCAACCTTCCTTCCAAAACAACATCCACTGGCAGGTGTGAACGGGGTGATGAACGCAGTCTATGTGGAATCAATCGGGATTGGTGAGTCTATGTACTATGGACCTGGTGCGGGTCAAAAACCAACTGCTACAAGCGTAGTAGCCGACCTCGTTCGCATTGTCCGTCGTCTAAAAGAAGGAACGATCGGAAAAGCCTTCAATGAATACAGCCGTCCCCTTCAATTGGCCAAACCAGAAGATGTGAAGAACAATTATTACTTCTCCATCAAGGCACCAGATGCGACGGGTCAAATCTTGCGTCTTGCCGAGATCTTTAATGTAGAAGGAGCTTCCTTCAAGCAAATCCTTCAGGAAGACTCAGATGGTCAATTTGCAAGCGTGGTTATCATTACCCACCAAGTTAACCAAACCCAATTCAAGAACTTGGTTGAAAAGTTGGATTCAGAGGCGAATTTCGAACTCTTGAATACCTTTAAAGTTTTGGGAGAATAAGCATGAAAATTATTGTTCCAGCAACCAGTGCCAATGTAGGACCCGGTTTTGATTCTGTTGGGATTGCCGTGACTCGCTATTTGACCATTGAAGTCCTTGAACCAGCAGATGCTTGGGTCATTGAGCATGATCTAGGAGCAGGGATTCCGACAGATGAGAAAAACCTCTTGCTTCAAACAGCATTGTCGATTGCTCCAGCTATTCAACCACATCATATCAAGATGCTAAGTCAAGTGCCTTTGGCGCGTGGTCTTGGTTCTTCTAGTTCTGTCATTGTCGCAGGAATTGAATTGGCCAACCAATTAGCTGATCTCAAGCTGTCAGATGCTGAGAAATTACGCATTGCAACCAAAATCGAAGGGCACCCGGATAACGTAGCACCAGCTATTTTTGGTAATATGGTTATTGCGAGCTATATCGGTGAGGATGTTCAATATGTGACAGCCGATTTCCCAAGTTGTGACCTGGTTGCTTTTGTACCGAGCTACCAATTGAAGACCAGTGATAGTCGCAATGTCCTACCGAAAGAATGGTCCTACAAAGAGGCCGTTGCTGCTAGTAGTGTTGCCAACGTGGCTATCGCAGCTCTCCTCAAGGGAGATTTGCTGACGGCTGGTCGCTCCATCGAGTCGGACCACTTCCACGAGCGCTACCGTCAATCCTTGGTCAAAGAGTTTCCTCAGGTCAAAGAAGTAGCCCATGCGCATGGGGCTTACGCGACTTATCTGTCAGGAGCAGGCCCAACGATCATGAACCTTCTAGCTCCAGAGCACACAGCAGCCTTTGTCGCGGATCTCGAAAAAATGGGTCTGGATGGGGATATTTTCCAACTTAAAATTGACACATTTGGCGTTCGTGTTGAGAAATAATATAGAATGTAACAAAATTGAAATAAGGATGTATACGAATGTATATGTCCTTTTGGCTTCTCCTATGGTAGAATAGGGAACTGTATGAGGAAATGTTCAAGTTTCCTGAAAATGTAGGGGGATATATGAAACCAGAATATTTATATAGTATTGCAACGGACTTAGGTCTTCAATTTGATAGTGAATCCCGTGTCATGTATGGGGATCGCGAAGGCTTTTTATTGGTCATTGAAGGGACTCAAACCAAGAATGTATTTGCCATTTCTGTCAGTGTGAAACCAGGTGCCCAAGGGGACCTCATCGAAGAGAATGATGCAATTTGGCAGGACTTAAAATCCCAATCTAAAGTGATCAATGCTGTTTCATTTGACGAGCACTTGGTCAAGGTCGGTGTCAAAGGTGGCATGTCCAAAAAGAAGACCGTCGAAAGCCTATGGAATGGGATCCAAGAGCTTGTCGATTTCTTGCACAACCATCAATTTGTTCAAGTCAATGCCGCTACAGGTGAGGAAGGTCCAATCGGCTTGTATCAAATCGGAGACTCCGTCTTTTTAATTGATGATGCGACTTTCCAAGAATACCAAGCGCAAGTTCAAGATACTGTCAAAGTATATGAGGCAAAGGAAGAAAACTTTCTATTGGGGATCGTGGGATCCTTGGTGGGTGCAATTTTAGGTGGCGCTGTTGCTTTAGTCATTGCTCGTTTCGGGTATGTGTCTGTATTTGCAGGCTTAGCCCTTGGCTACTGTACGATCAAAGGGTATGAACTCCTTGGTAAGAAATTAACCACAAAAGGAGTCGTAGTCTCTGCCATCTGGATGATCTTGACAGTCTTGCTGGTGCATCAACTTGACTACGCATTGGAGGTTATGAAACAGTATGACGCTGGATTTGGAGACGCATGGAACTCGATCAATGATGCGGTTTTCCACTCAGATTTTCCTGAGAATTATTTCCTCAATCTAGGAATGTTAGTGGTCTTTACACTTGGTGGCGCATGGATTTCAGTCCAATCTGCGCTTGAAGTACAAAAGAACCGTGCAATCGCACGTAGAATTGTGTAATAAAAGATTAGAGAGAGTGGGACAGAAATCGGTCATTCGTTAGAATTCGATTTCGTCGTCTCACCTCCGCACAGCTTCAACAGTCTGGGAGACTGTTGAAGGTTGCAGATAAAGGAAACATAGGGAATCTTTGAAGCTTAAAAAGCGAACAAAGACTTAGGATACTTGCTTCGCAAGTTCTATCCACCACCTCAAAGCAGTGCTTTGAGCACTCAACCACTGCGTCTTGCTCGACAATCCAAAAACAATCGAGAGGCTAGGACTTTTGTCCCAGCTTCTTTTCTTTTTTGGGGGTCGTAAAATGGTGAAAAATTTGGTATAATGGACTAGATTTTATAGAGAGAGAATTTACTGAAGATGATTGAAAAAATCAAACAAATTCTTGAAGGGATTGATATCCGTTTTCAAGAACCGTTAAAATATTATACCTTTACAAAGGTTGGGGGAAATGCTGAATTTCTGGCTTTTCCTCGCAATCAATACGAATTAAAACGCATTGTAAACTTTGCCAACCAAGAGAAGATTCCTTGGATGGTCCTTGGTAATGCCTCCAATATCATTGTCCGAGATGGAGGGATTCCTGGCTTTGTGATTATGTTTGATCGCTTGCGAGACATCAGTGTGGACGGTTATGTGATCGAAGCCGAAGCGGGGGCAAAACTGGTGGATACGACACACGTCGCCTTGCATCATAGTCTGAAAGGCTTTGAGTTTGCGAGTGGTATTCCGGGTAGTGTCGGTGGTGCTGTTTATATGAATGCGGGAGCTTATGGTGGAGAGATTTCTCATGTCCTTGTATCCTGTAAGGTACTGACCAAGGATGGAGAGATTGAAACCTTGTCGAACAAGGAATTGGCCTTTGGTTATCGTCATTCCAAAATTCAAGAGACAGGTGCTGTGGTCATCTCAGCCAAATTTGCCTTGTCACCTGGTAATCACGAGCAAATTAAGCAAGAGATGGATCGTTTGACCCACCTGCGTCAATTGAAACAACCCCTCGAGTATCCTTCTTGTGGATCGGTCTTTAAGCGTCCAGTGGGTCATTTTGCAGGGCAATTGATCAGTGAAGCAGGACTTAAGGGCTGCCGTATTGGTGGTGTGGAAGTGTCTGAAAAACACGCTGGCTTTATGATCAATGTGGAGAATGGAACAGCGAAAGATTATGAAGACTTGATCGCCCATGTGATTGAGTCAGTCGAAGCACACTCAGGTGTCCGTCTAGAGCCAGAAGTTCGCATTATCGGTCAAAAATAAAGAGCCTACATGATAGGTTAGTACTAAGGTATCCGATTTACCTCAGAATGGAAAGGGGGTGAGTGCCTATCGATACCGTAAATAGGTGGGGCAGTCTTGTAAGTCCCCGAGAGGTATTGGTGGTCTGACAGATCTTCTGTCAGCCACTGCTTTCTGTAAGGGAAGCAGTTTGGTATGTATAGTAAAGAAGGAATTTATGTGAATTGAAAAAACCGATTATTGAGTTTAAAAATGTTTCAAAGGTCTTTGAAGATAGCGGTACCGTTGTCCTAAAGAATATCAACTTTGAGTTGGAAGAAGGGAAGTTTTATACCCTTCTTGGAGCATCTGGATCAGGAAAGTCTACGATTCTGAATATCATCGCTGGTCTCTTAGATGCGACCAGTGGGGATGTCTATCTTGATGGGGAACGGATCAATGATGTCCCAACCAACAAACGGGATGTCCACACCGTCTTTCAATCCTATGCCCTATTTCCACACATGACGGTCTTTGAAAATGTGGCGTTTCCTCTTCGTTTGAAGAAGGTGGACAAGGCGGAGATTGAACGTCGTGTCTCAGAAGTCTTGAAAATGGTGCAGTTGGAAGGATTTGAGAAACGTTCAATCCAAAAACTATCTGGTGGTCAACGCCAGCGGGTAGCCATTGCCCGGGCTATCATCAATGAACCGCGCGTGGTCCTTTTGGATGAACCCTTGTCAGCCCTTGACTTGAAATTGCGGACTGACATGCAGTATGAGCTGCGGGAATTGCAACAACGCTTGGGCATTACCTTTGTCTTTGTGACCCATGACCAAGAAGAAGCTCTTGCCATGAGTGACTGGATCTTCGTCATGAATGAAGGAGAGATTGTCCAATCGGGAACTCCTGTAGATATCTATGATGAGCCGATCAACCACTTTGTAGCCACCTTTATCGGGGAGTCCAACATTCTAGATGGACGCATGATCGAGGACTACTTGGTTGAGTTCAATGGCAAACGCTTTGAAGCCGTGGACGGTGGGATGCGTCCTAATGAACCAGTCGAAGTGGTCATTCGACCAGAAGACTTGCAAATCACTCTTCCTGAAGAGGGCAAACTCCAAGTCAAGGTCGATACCCAGCTCTTCCGTGGGGTGCATTACGAAATTATCGCTTATGATGATTTGGGCAATGAGTGGATGATTCACTCGACTCGTAAGGCCATCGTGGGAGAAGTCATCGGGTTAGACTTTGAACCAGAAGACATCCACGTCATGCGTCTCAATGAAACCGAAGAAGAATTCGATGCGCGGATTGAGGAATATGTAGAAATCGAAGAGCAAGAAGCTGGTTTGATTAATGCCATTGAGGAGGAAAGAGATGAAGAAAACAACCTCTAATCTGTTTACCATCCCATATTTCTTGTGGATTTTCCTCTTTGTATTGGCTCCGGTGGCCTTGATTGTCTTGCAATCTTTTTTCAACGTTGAAGGGCAATTTTCACTAGACAACTACAAGGAATTCTTTACCGCACAAAACCTGACCTATTTAAAGATGAGCTTTAACTCAGTTCTTTATGCGGGGATTGTCACCTTCGTGACACTCTTGATTTCTTATCCAACTGCTTACTTCTTGACCCAACTCAAGCATCGCCAGCTATGGCTAATGTTGATTGTCCTTCCAACCTGGGTCAATCTTTTGCTCAAGGCCTATGCCTTTATTGGGATCTTTGGTCAAGACGGTTCTATCAATAGCTTTTTGAGTTTTATCGGAATCGGTCCTCAGCAGATCCTCTTTACGGATTTCTCTTTCATTTTTGTAGCCAGCTACATCGAGTTGCCATTTATGATTCTCCCGATTTTCAATGTCTTAGATGATTTAGATCCAAACTTGATCAATGCTAGCTATGATTTGGGAGCCAATCGTTGGGATACCTTCCGTCGAGTCGTATTTCCTTTGTCCATGAATGGGGTTCGCTCAGGCGTGCAATCCGTCTTTATCCCTAGTCTCAGCCTCTTTATGTTGACGCGCTTGATCGGTGGGAACCGTGTCATTACCTTGGGGACTGCGATTGAACAGCACTTCTTGACAACGCAAAACTGGGGAATGGGTTCTACCATTGGAGTTGTCCTGATCCTTGCCATGCTCCTTATCATGTGGGCTACGAGAGAAAGGAGAGAACGATGAAAAAAGTATCTCATTTCTATCTAGGATTTGTCTTTCTCATCCTTTATCTCCCGATCTTTTATTTGATCTTTTATGCCTTCAATAAAGGGGGAGATATGAATGCTTTCACTGGCTTTACCATGGAACATTTCAAAGAGTTATTCGCAGATACTCGCTTGATGCTGATTCTGACAGAGACCTTCTTTTTAGCTTTCTTATCCGCCCTGATTGCGACAGTGATCGGGACCTTTGGAGCGATTTATATTTATCAATCCAAGAAAAAATTAGAAGGACCGTTGCTTTCCATCAACAATATCCTCATGGTAGCGCCAGATGTTATGATTGGAGCCAGCTTCTTGATTCTTTTTACGACGGTGAAGTACCAGCTAGGTTTCCTTTCTGTTTTGGCTAGTCACGTGGCCTTCTCGATTCCCATTGTGGTCTTGATGGTCTTGCCACGGCTTAAGGAAATGAACCGGGATATGGTCCATGCAGCCTATGACTTGGGAGCGACCCAAGTGCAAATGCTGAAAGAGATTATGATGCCCTATCTGACACCAGCCATTATTGCCGGTTACTTTATGGCCTTTACCTATTCTCTAGATGATTTCGCCGTGACCTTCTTTGTAACTGGTAATGGCTTTAGCACCTTGTCTGTAGAGATCTACTCTCGTGCTCGTCAAGGGATTTCCCTCAGTATCAATGCCTTGTCAGCCCTTGTCTTTCTCTTTAGTGTGCTCTTGGTCATCGGTTATTACTTTATCACCCGTGAAAAGGAGGAAGCAGCATGAAAAAACTCTATTCATTCCTAACAGGAATTGTCATGGTGATCCTGATCCTCTGGGGTATTAGCCATCAAATTGAAGCCAGCATGAACACAAAGAATAGCGACAAGCTGGTCATCTACAACTGGGGAGATTATATTGATCCAGAGTTGCTTAAGGAATTCACCAAAGAGACGGGAATTCAGGTACAGTATGATACCTTCGATTCCAACGAAGCCATGTACACCAAGATCAAGCAAGGAGGAACTACCTACGATATTGCCATTCCGAGTGAATACATGATCGCTAAAATGATGGATGAACACCTGATTGAAAAATTGGATCAATCAAAGATCAAGGGAATGGAACACATTGATCCAAGGCTCTTGAATCAATCATTTGACCCAGGAAATCAATATTCCGTTCCTTATTTCTGGGGGACTTTGGGAATTATCTACAATACCAAGATGGTCAAAGAAGCTCCAGAACACTGGTCAGATCTTTGGCGTGAAGAATATCGAAACGACATCATGATGTATGATGGTGCGCGTGAGATGATGGGAATTGGGCTCAATACCTTAGGTTATAGCCTCAATGAAAAGGATCCAAAGAAATTGCAAGAAGCAGTGGATAAACTCTACACCTTGACGCCAAATATCAAAGCTTTGGTGGCCGATGAGATGAAAGGCTACATGATCCAAAACAATGCAGCTATTGGTGTGACCTTCTCAGGAGAAGCTAGCCAAATGTTGGATGCCAATAAGGATCTTCGCTATGTCGTCCCAACTGAAGCCAGCAACCTCTGGTTTGATAACATTGTCATTCCCAAAACGGTGAAGAATAAAGAAGCCGCTTATGCCTTTATTAACTTTATGCTTCGACCAAAAAATGCCTTGAAAAATGCTCTTTATGTTGGCTACTCAACGCCAAATAAAGAAGCCAAAGCCATGTTGCCTGAAGATGTCCGAAATGATCAAGCCTTTTATCCAAGCGATGAAACGCTAAAACATTTGGAAGTCTACCAACAACTTGGAAAAAAATGGCTCGGCATCTATAACGATCTTTATCTACAAGTGAAGATGTACCGGAAATAAATCAAAAAAGGACCTTCGGGTTCTTTTTTGATTTAAGATAAACTCCTCTTAGAAACTTTCCTTAAGTGAGTACGGACGTCAGCTTACTTCGAAGAAGTTCCATGACTTAGTTTTGGACCTAAGGTTCCAAAACTCCCGAGTGCTAGAAACAATGGTGTTTCTAGCACTTTTCTCACAGCGGAAAGTTTCATTCTATATTTAGATGCTCTACAAAAATACAACATTTGAATTTTTAGCATCACTTAGCTGTTATTTGTAAAAAAGGATTATCTATATTCTAGCAAAACACCGCAAGTTCTTTTATGATTGTTGCATAAAGTCTCTAACTAGTGACTTAGATTGAGATTCAAATGAAAGATGCTATAATAGTAAAGAAAGTGACTGGCCCATTTAGTCATGAAAGGAAGGATTGGAGAAGAGATGAAGAGACGATTGGAACTATTTTTGATTATTCTGTTACCGATCCTAGGAATCATTTTTCTAGGAGGAAAAATCATGACCCTGACCAAAAGGCCGGAGCAGAAGATAACAAGCACTTCTTCAAAGAAAGTTGTACAAAAATCAAAAGAAGAAATAAAAAAAGAGCAAATCGCTTTTCTCAAGGAACATGAGCGAGAAATCGTCGATTTTGTGAAGGCTCAAAATCCAAAAGTCGAATCTGTCCAGATTGATTGGGATGAAACTCAGATGAGTGATGGTGGTATGTTTAATCCAGAGTACTATATGAATGTTTATGGTCGCATCAATAACAATGAGAATTCTGGTTGGGGAGTGGATATCCCACTGGAAAATAATGAAAAAGTGAATTTAAGTGAGATGTTTATCGGTTCAGATATTAGAATTAATGGTGAACCTATTTCTTAATGAAATATAAAGTTTTTTGAAAAAGAACTGTTTTAGAAAAATACGCCTCATGAAAAAACAAACGATGTTTAAACTAATCACTACGATAGCTATCTTTGTGAGCATGGGGGGGTTCGTAAAACAAAAGGAACAAACGAAACAAGCGCAAACTGTCACCTCTTCATCAACCAAAGAAGATAAGGAAACCATTAAACAAAAACAGCTCGCCTATCTGAAAGATCACGAGCAAGAAATCATTGATTTTGTGAAGAAACAAAATTCAAAAGTTGAATCCGTACAGATTGATTGGGATGAAACTCAGATGAGTGATGGTGGTCTCACAACCCCCAAATATTATATAAATGTTTTTGGGGGCATTAATCATATTGACGATTCTGGTTGGGGAATAGACATTCCAATTAATAATGATCAGTCAATTGAAATGCGAGAAATGTTTATGCTCCATGAACCTACGATTGGCGGAAAGCCTATTTCCTAATCAAGTGCAATGCATTTTGAAAAAGAACTGTTTTAGAGAAAGTTACCCCATGGAAAAACGAATGATTTTTAAATTAATCACTACATTAGCTCTCCTTGCAAGTATAGGAGGATGTACCATAAAATCAAAAGAGCAAACAAAACAAGCACCAATTGCAACCTCTTCGACAAGCAGAGAGGACAAAGAAGCGATAAATAAAAAACAAATCGCTTATCTCAAAGATCACGAGCAAGAAATCATCAATTTTGTAAAGTCAAAAAATTCTAAAATAAAATCTGTTCAGGTTAATTGGAGTGATATTCGATGGGGCGAAGCAGGCAACGGAACTCCTCAAGGAGGTGGCGAAATCATCGAGTTGTATGGTGGTTTTAATCATATTGAAAATTCTGGTTGGAATGTCACGATTGAGATTGTTAATGAAATGCCTGATCTAAAAACTATGATGTTAAGCAATGGTTTTAGTGTTGGAGGAGAAGTATTTGAGTAATTGGGACAAGGAAAAGCTATGAGATTAGAAACAAGACAAATCGTGATAACAGTTGTTGCTATTGCTGGATTTTTAAGCCTTGGAGGGTGTGTTGGGAAGCCAAAAGAACAGACGAAACCAATAAATTACATCGCTTCTTCGTCAACCAAGGAAGACAAAGAAGCCATTAAACAAAAACAGATCGCCTATCTGAAAGATCACGAGCAAGAAATGACTGCCTATGTGAAAGCACATAATGCCAATATTCATCAGGTGTCTTATGACTGGGACAGTATTAAAACAGTTGTAGGAGGTAATGGAACACCTCAGGGAGGTGACGAAATACTATTAGTTTATGGTTATGGCAATGAAAGTAAACGAACGAATTTTAGCTTGAATTTTACGTTAGACGAAAATAAGATTCCTAAGATAGATTCAATTGGTTCTGATAGTTTATATCGAGTAGAAAAGAACTGATTTATCCGTTAGACAATTAGAGATGCAATAGAAGAATCACCTTTGAACGAAATAATAATGAGAAAACAAATAAATAATCTGATGATCGCACTTGCTTTCATTTCAACACTTGGATGTCTAGTAGGATGTGTGAAGCAAGAACATGAAAAGAGCAGACAAGAGAAAATTGTCGCATCCTCATCAATTAAAGAAGACAAAAAAGCCATTAAACAAAAACAACTTGCTCATCTCAAAGAGCATGAGCAAGAAATCGTCGATTTTGTGAAAGCCCAAAATTCGAAAGTCGAATCCGTGCAGATTAATTGGGATGAAACTGAGTGGGGCGTGGCAGGAAATGGAACACCTCAAGGTGGTGACGAAATGATTCTCATTTTTGGAGGGTTTAATCAAAATCCTGAATCCAGTTGGCGAGTTGATGTGGTCGTGGAAGATGGCAAAATTAATTTAA
Organism: Streptococcus sp. IMAU 99161; assembly: GCF_014435245.1. Lineage (NCBI taxonomy): Bacteria > Bacillati > Bacillota > Bacilli > Lactobacillales > Streptococcaceae > Streptococcus > Streptococcus sp. IMAU 99161. Next base: position 469,873 of record NZ_JAAPAW010000011.1, read on the forward strand.
AGACGATGTCTTTGGGCCAATACTTAAGGATGGGTGGAAGAATTTTCGAATAAATAAGTTGATAGATCAATTCGAAGTGTGTAGATTGGAGAGAATTGAATGAAGAGACAAATGGAACTATTTTTGATCATTTTGTTACCGATCCTAGGACTGGTTTTTCTTGGAGGAAAAATCATGACCCTGACCAAAAAGCCCGAACAGAAGGTAACTTCCTCATCCTCAAAGAAAGTCGTACAGAAATCAGAAGAAGAAATAAAAAAAGAACAAGTAGCCTATCTGAAAGAACATGAACAGGAGATTGTTGATTTAGTCAAAGCACAAAATTCAAAAGTTGAATCCGTTCAGATAGATTGGGATCAGACACAATGGAGTGATGGTGGACTGACAACTCCTGAATACTATATGAATGTTTATGGACGTATAAATCATATTGAAGAATCGAGTTGGGGAGTAGATATCCCAATTAATGAGGACAATACATTGAATCTAGATGAGATGTATCTAGGATCCGACATTGGTATAGGGGGAAGATTATTTGAGTAATTGGAATTTAAAAAGTTTTGATAATCTATATGCTTCATTAGCAGAATCAGCTTACAGATATAGGCCCACAAACTTTCCATATGAACAATTGGATCAAATCCAGGATGAGCGTTCAAAGCTCAAATGGGAGTATGACAACGAGATCGATGCTTTCTATAAAAATCAGAAAAAAATAGAATCAGAAGCTAAAAAAAATCAGTAAGGGCGTCCTTACTGATTCTTTTAGTTGGATCCAGATGTGGCTGTATCTGCGCCCCTATTTGTAGCTGTGGAACCTTGATCTTGTGCGGCAGATGAACTGGTATCTGCAGCGGAGGAACTATTGGTTTCTTTTTGAGAACTTGTCTCTGTATTGCTTGAATCGGTTTGCGTATTGGTATTGGTGTTGGTGTCTGTCGCGGCGGAGTCAGAACTCTTATCGTGAACGACGACCACACTGGTACTACTTGAAGGTTTATTATCGGATTTTTGATTGTCCTTGTTGAGGAGGCTCATAATGGTAAAGGAAGTGACGATAATCCCTAAGAGACTGGCAATCGTAGCTACAACCGTTTGAAATACGGATAGACCTTGTTTGACTTTTTCACCACGTGAAGGTCTTGAATCTGTAGTATCTTCTGGTTTTTGGTTTCTGTTACTTCTTGAATAGTGTGACATGTTCTTTCTCTTTCTATCAAAAATTGTTTTCTAATACTTTCTTATTATAAGTCATTTTCTGAAAAATGTCTAAAAATAAATGGATTTTAGCGTGTGGATTTCAAAAGAGAGATTTGATCAAATCCTTGTCCCGAGCGGTTAGAAATGATAAAATAGAAGTTACGTAAAAAGAAAGTGATGGATGCGCAAGACATGATTTATTTTGATAATTCAGCAACGACGAAACCTTATCCAGAGGCCCTTGCGACTTATACAGAAGTAGCGACACGGATCTGGGGTAACCCTTCTAGTTTGCATAATCTAGGTAGTCAAGCGACTCGTATTTTAGAGGCTTCTAGAAAACAGATTGCGGAGCTGATTGGGAAAAAAGCTGAGGAAATTTATTTCACGTCTGGTGGGACAGAAGGGGACAACTGGGTTCTCAAGGGTGTTGCCTTTGAGAAAGCCCCTTATGGCAAGCATATCATTGTCTCTGACATCGAGCATCCCGCTATCAAGGAGTCCGCTGCTTGGTTAAAGACGCAGGGATTCGAAGTGGATTATGCTCCAGTGGATGCGCGTGGCTTTGTAAAAGTAGATGAACTGGCTCGTCTCCTTCGTCCAGATACGACCTTGGTTTCTGTTATGGCCGTCAACAATGAAATTGGCTCCATCCAGCCCATCCATGACATCGCGGCTCTCCTAGAAGATCGCCCAACGATTAGTTTCCATGTCGATGCGGTTCAAGCTTTAGCCAAGGTAGCAACAGAGGTCTATCTACCAGAGCGCGTGGACTTTGCGACCTTCTCTAGTCACAAATTCCATGGTCTTCGTGGAGTTGGCTTTGTCTACATCAAAGAAGGCAAAAAGATCACACCCCTCTTAACGGGTGGAGGTCAAGAAAAAGAAATGCGCTCGACAACTGAGAACGTGGCAGGTATCGCAGCAACCGCAAAAGCCCTACGCTTAGCTATGGAAAACCAAGAAGCTTTTGCCAGTAAGACCCAGCAGTTGAAAGAAGTGATCCGCAAAGAATTGGCTAACTATCCGGATGTCACTATCTTTTCCGGTGAAGATCACTTTGCGCCTCACATCTTGACTTTTGGGATCAAAGGAGTCCGTGGAGAAGTCGTCGTGCACGCCTTTGAAGAGTTTGACATCTATATCTCAACGACCAGTGCCTGCTCGTCCAAGACTGGAAAACCAGCTGGTACCTTGATTGCCATGGAAGTGGACAAGAGTATCGCCCAGACAGCTGTCCGCTTAAGTCTCGATTTTGAAAATGACATGAGCCAAGTCGAGCAATTCTTGACCAAGTTCAAACTGATATATGAAAAAACCCGAAAAGTACGATAATTTTAGAAAGAAATCAACATGACCTTAACCTATTCAGAAATTATGATTCGCTATGGTGAGCTTTCTACTAAAGGGAAGAACCGGATGCGTTTCATCAATAAATTGCGCAATAATATCCAAGATGTTTTATCTATCTATCCAGCTGTCAAAGTGACAGCCGACCGCGATCGGGCACATGCTTATCTTCATGGGACGGATTATGAACCAGTAGCCGAATCTCTCAAGCAGGTTTTTGGGATTCAAAATTTTTCACCCGTTTACAAGATTGAAAAATCAGTACCAGCCTTAAAAGCAGCGGTGCAAGAGATTATGAAGGAGATTTACAAGGAAGGCCTGACCTTTAAAATCTCAAGTAAGCGCAGTGACCACACCTTTGAGCTTGATAGCCGCGAACTCAATCAAAACTTGGGTAGTGCTGTCTTTGAAGCCATTCCAACCATTCAGGCTCAGATGAAAAAGCCAGATATCAACCTGCAAGTCGAAATCCGGGAAGAAGCAGCCTACATCTCTTATGAAACCATTAAGGGTGCTGGTGGGCTTCCTGTGGGCACTTCTGGCAAGGGTATGCTCATGCTTTCTGGCGGGATTGACTCTCCCGTGGCTGGTTACCTGGCCTTGAAGCGGGGTGTGGACATTGAAGCGGTCCACTTTGCAAGTCCCCCTTATACAAGTCCTGGTGCGCTGAAAAAAGCGCAAGACCTAACCCGGAAGTTGACCAAGTTTGGAGGTAATATCCAATTTATCGAGGTGCCATTTACAGAGATCCAAGAGGAGATCAAGGCCAAAGCGCCTGAAGCCTATCTCATGACCCTGACCCGCCGCTTTATGATGCGCATTACGGACCGTATTCGTGAGGAAAGACGTGGTCTGGTCATTATCAATGGTGAAAGCTTGGGACAAGTGGCTAGTCAAACCTTAGAGAGTATGCAGGCTATTAATGCAGTGACCAATACGCCGATCATTCGTCCAGTAGTAACCATGGATAAGCTGGAGATCATTGACATTGCACAAGCGATTGATACTTTTGAGATCTCGATTCAACCATTTGAAGATTGTTGTACGATTTTTGCGCCTGACCGTCCAAAGACTAATCCAAAACTGAAGAATGCAGAGCAGTATGAGCAACGCATGGATGTGGAAGCTTTGGTTGAGCGAGCTGTAGCAGGCATCGTCGTAACGGAAATCACACCAAAAGCAGAAAAAGATGAGGTCGATGACCTGATTGAGGATTTGCTATAGGAGAGACTGGGATGCTCCAGCCTCTTTTTATCACTGAATAGAAGGAAAGAAAATGAAAAAAATTATCGTGCTAATGACAAGTGTACTTTTGTTGACAGGCTGTGTGAAGGTGTCATTTACTGGCCCAAAAAAAGAAGAGAAGACTAGCCAGTCAACCAGCAGCAAAAAAGAACCCCTCACATTTGTCAGAGCCGACCAGTATAAAGATCAGGAAAATGCAATCTTGGAAGCGTCTGAGAAATTTATCAAGGAACATCCGACCCTTGGAGAACCTGGAAAATTATTTGTCTTTTTCCCAGGATATACCTTTGGAGATGAAGAAAATCGTTTAGCCTTGTTCTTTATTGTGAATCGCACCACCTCAACGATCGATCGTGATGGATCCTTTGTTCTAAATCTAGAATATAATGGAGAGCCACTTTTCAAAGATGTCACAGTGAACTATGAAGTGAGCGAATCAGGGGTATTGAAACCCAATACCGCTGCCGCAATCCCAATCAAAATTACCAAGGAACAAGAAGAAAAAATGAAGGCTATGAATGATTCTTCAAAAGCCAAAATGAGTTTCAAAGACTTTAAATTTAAGGAATAAAGTAAGGTAGAGAGACGTACTTCCAAAAAAACGTTAGAAATAAAGGGATTTTTTCTATGAAAATCCGTTTTCAAAGGCAAAAAGACTTGTCATTGTTGGATAGAAGTGTTATACTTATAAAGTTGACTATGCACATGCCTGTGCAACCGCTCGATCATCGTCGCTCATCCTTATGAGCTGAAGTGGTTCGTCCCACGATGCTAGGCGAGTCTTCACAAAAATACGGGGAAACCCAAAAATACATAGGAGGTGCATAATGAGCACATACGCAATCATTAAAACTGGCGGAAAACAAGTTAAAGTTGAAGTTGGTCAAGCAGTCTACGTTGAAAAATTGAACGTTGAAGCTGGTCAAGAAGTTACATTTAACGAAGTTGTTCTTGTTGGTGGTGAAAACACTGTTGTCGGAACTCCACTTGTTTCAGGAGCTACTGTTGTTGGAACTGTTGAAAAACAAGGAAAACAAAAGAAAGTTGTTACTTACAAGTACAAACCTAAAAAAGGTAGCCACCGTAAACAAGGTCACCGTCAACCTTACACTAAAGTTGTCATCAACGCTATCAACGCTTAATTTTTAGGAGAACACATGATACAGGCAGTCTTTGAGAGAGCCGAGGATGGCGAGCTGAGGAGTGCAGAAATCACTGGGCACGCTGGAAGCGGTGAATACGGCTTTGATGTCGTGTGTGCATCGGTTTCGACTCTAGCCATTAACTTTGTCAACTCTGTTGAGAAATTTGCGGGCTATGAACCGGACCTAGAATTAAACGAAGAAGAAGGTGGCTTTCTTCGGGTAACCATCCCGAATGAAATCCCACCCCATCAAAGAGAAATGACCCAATTATTCTTTGAATCATTTTTCTTAGGGATGGCCAACTTATCGGAGAACTCATCAGAGTTCGTCCAAACAAGAGTTATCACAGAAAACTAACTGGAGGAAAACAATTATGTTGAAATTGAATCTTGCTAACTTGCAACTTTTCGCCCACAAAAAAGGTGGAGGTTCTACATCAAACGGACGTGATTCACAAGCGAAACGTCTTGGAGCTAAAGCAGCTGATGGACAAACTGTAACAGGTGGATCTATCCTTTACCGTCAACGCGGTACTCACATCTACCCAGGTGTGAACGTTGGACGTGGTGGAGACGATACTTTGTTCGCAAAAGTTGAAGGCGTAGTACGCTTCGAACGTAAAGGTCGCGATAAAAAACAAGTTTCTGTTTACCCAATCGCAAAATAATAGATTTTATTCTATAGAAAGATGAGTCTTACAGGCTCGTCTTTTTTATGTTCAAAAATTCACTTTTTACATGCAAAATAATCAAAATTATATTGACAATAAGTTATTATAGTGATATACTCATAGTATAAACATTTGGAAAGATAAGGAGGTAATGAAAGTGGCCTTAAATCAGCTTTTTAGTAAAGATCTGGTATTTTGCTTACATGCTGACAATCAAGAAGATCTTTTCAATCAAGTAGCAAGTCTCCTCGAAGAGAGAAAAATTGTTGCTTCAACTTATCGTTCTGCTTTGTTAGAGCGTGAAAAGTCATTCCCAACAGGGTTGGATATGGGATTTCTGGGTAAGGATTTACCAAATGTAGCCATTCCTCACACGGATATCGTTCATAATCTCACGGAGAATGTGGTTGTAGTTCGTTTGGATCAGCCAGTGACTTTTCATAATATGATCGCTCCGGATCAAGAAGTAGAGGTTTCACTCTTATTCTTCATCATCAATAATTCGAGTTCGAGCCAGACCAATATCCTTGCTCAGTTGATGGATTTCTTTACATCAAACGGCAATTTGGAAGCTTTATCGAAACTGGATAGTGAAGAAAAACTCTACGACTATATCACGGAATCGATTTCCTAAAACATTCGTAAATATTTATAATGGAGGACATCCAAATGATTAAAATTTTAGCTGCCTGTGGTGCAGGCGTTAACTCTAGCCACCAAATCAAGAATGCGGTGGAAGAAGAGTTGTCAAACCGTGGTTATGATGTGCATTGCGATGCGGTTATGGTCAAAGATGTCAATGAAGATTTGATTTCTGGTTATGATATCTTTACTCCGATTGCTGCAACTGATTTAGGATTTGATCCTGGGATTCCAGTGATTGAAGCAGGTCCAATTTTGTTCCGTATTCCTGCGATGAGTGCACCAGTCTTTGATAGCATCGAAGCAGCCATTAAAGAACATGGATTACATTGATATTTTTTTAGATGTATTTGTAAACGCTATCCAATAATATTCTTGGATGCATCAATTGTGTGTTTTACAAAATAACTATAAATCGGGAGGATTTATTATGAATGGCATTATAGATTTTGCCAATACGATTTTCAAACCCATTCTAGATATGGGTGCTCCAATCATCATGTTAATCGTATTGACTTTATTGGCTCTCTTATTTGGAGTGAAATTCTCCAAAGCGCTTGAAGGTGGTATCAAACTTGCCATCGCTCTTACTGGTATCGGTGCCATTATCGGTATGCTTAATACTGCTTTCTCAGCATCTCTTGCAAAATTCGTTGAGAATACTGGTATTCAATTAAATATCACTGACGTTGGTTGGGCACCTCTTGCGACTATCACTTGGGGATCTGCTTGGACCCTTTACTTCTTATTGATCATGTTGATCGTTAACGTTGTCATGTTGGCTATTAAGAAAACTGACACACTTGACGTCGATATCTTCGATATCTGGCACTTGTCTATCACTGGTCTGTTGATTAAATGGTATGCGGACAAGAATGGAGTGAGCGCAGGAGTTTCACTTTTCGTTGCAACTCTTGCAGTTGTCCTCGTAGGTATTATGAAGATCATCAACTCAGACTTGATGAAACCAACATTTGATGATCTTTTGAATGCACCAAGTTCATCTCCAATGACATCTACTCACATGAACTACATGATGAACCCAATCATCATGGTCTTGGATAAGATTTTTGATAAAGTTCTTCCTGGTCTTGATAAATACGACTTTGACGCCGCTAAATTGAACAAGAAGATCGGTTTCTGGGGTTCTAAATTCTTTATCGGTTTCCTTCTTGGTATCGTCATCGGTATCATGGGTACTCCACATCCAGTTGCTGGTGTAGCTGATGCTAAAACTTGGGAATTGGTTGTTAAAGGTTGGTTGAGCCTTGGTTTGACTGCCGGTGTTTCCTTGGAATTGTTCTCATTGATCGGTTCTTGGTTCATCGCAGCGGTAGAACCATTGTCACAAGGTATTACAAACGTTGCTACAAAACGTCTTCAAGGACGTAAATTTAATATCGGTTTGGACTGGCCATTCATCGCTGGTCGTGCTGAAATCTGGGCTTGTGCCAACGTACTTGCACCAATCATGTTGATCGAAGCAGTGCTTCTTTCTAAAGTCGGAAATGGCATCTTGCCACTTGCAGGGATCATCGCAATGGGTGTGACTCCAGCTCTCTTGGTTGTGACACGTGGTAAATTGATCCGTATGATCATCTTCGGAAGCCTTCTCTTGCCACTCTTCCTTCTTTCAGGAACATTGATTGCACCATTTGCAACTCAATTGGCTAAGAGTGTTGATGCCTTCCCTAAAGGGGTAGCTTCTACTCAATTGATCACTCACTCAACTCTTGAAGGACCAGTTGAAAAATTACTCGGTTGGACAATCGGTAACGCAACATCTGGTGATATCAAATTGATCCTTGGTGTAGTTGTCTTCTTGGCCTTCTATATCGGAATCTTCGCTTGGTACAGAAAACAAATGATCAAACGTAACGAAGAATATGCTGCAAAAGCAAAATAATTTCTAATGAAATCTAAGGTTTCATAACAAATCACCATAGCTGATCGGCTATGGTGATTTTTCGTCTTCGAGTTTTTTTGATGGAAGTGAGGCCTGTTTTTTTCGTTTCTCAGGCTTCTTTCAGTGTGATTTTTATGATATAATTATTAGATACTGTAATGAGGAAATTTGAATGAATATACAACAATTACGTTATGTCGTGGCCATTGCCAATAGTGGGACCTTTCGTGAGGCCGCTGAAAAGATGTATGTGAGTCAGCCAAGTTTATCGATTGCTGTACGTGATCTGGAAAAAGAACTAGGCTTTAAGATTTTTCGTCGGACCAGCTCAGGGACTTTTTTGACCCGTCGGGGAATGGAATTTTATGAAAAGGCGCAAGAAGTCGTCAAGGGCTTTGATGTTTTTCAAAATCAATATGCTAGCCCTGAAGAAGAGAAAAAAGAATTCTCTATTTCCGGTCAGCACTATGACTTTTTGCCTCCTTTGATGACGGAGTTCTCGACGCGTTATCCGGAAAATAAAAACTTCCGCATCTTTGAGTCAACGACGGTCCAAATTTTGGATGAAGTGGCTCAAGGGCATAGTGAGTTGGGGATTATTTATCTCAACCGTCAAAATACCAAGGGGATTATGCAACGCGTCGATAAATTAGGACTTGAAGTGGTGGATTTGATTCCTTTTCAGACCCATATTTACCTTCGCAAAGGACATCCTCTGGCTAAGAAGAAAAAACTGGTCATGGAAGATCTAGCTCAGCTACCAACCGTTCGCTTTACCCAAGAAAAGGATGAGTACCTCTATTATTCAGAGAACTTTGTCGATACCAGCTCGAGCTCCCAAATGTTCAACGTGACAGACCGGGCTACCTTAAATGGAATCTTGGAGCGAACAGATGCTTATGCGACAGGCTCTGGCTTTTTGGACAGTCAGTCAGTGAATGGTATTACCGTGATTCCTTTAGAAGACAACTTGGACAATAAAATGGTCTATGTCAAACGTGAAGAAGTGGATCTCTCCCCTGTAGCAGAGAAGTTTGTCGAAGTCATGGTCGAATATTTTGATCAAAAGAGGTAAGTGATGAAAAGAAAAATAGGAATTCCTCTAGCCATTGTCCTCTTGGTGTTTGTAGATCAATGGGTCAAATGGTATGTGGTGAAGCATATTCCACTGGGTGTCGTGAAATCCTTTGTTCCTCATGTGGTTAGTCTGACCTATCTTCAAAACACAGGTGCAGCTTTTTCGCTTCTTGAAAATCAGCAATGGTTCTTTACCCTTATCACTCTTGTCGTGATGGTGGGGGCCTTTTACTATCTCTATAAGCACCTCAAGGGATCGCTTTGGATGGTGACAGGCTTGACCTTAGTCATTGCAGGTGGCTTGGGGAATTTTATCGATCGCCTGCGTCAGGGCTTTGTCGTCGATATGTTCCACCTAGACTTTATGAATTTTGCCATTTTTAACGTGGCAGACAGTTATTTGACAGTCGGAGTTTTCTTGCTCCTGATCCTGATGTTGAAAGAGGAAACGCATGGACATTAAAATTGAAGTAGCCGGTGCGCGACTGGATAAGGCTTTGGCGGATTTGACGCCCTTGTCACGAGCTGTAGCCAGTGAGCAGATCAAAGAAGGAAAAGTTCTGGTCAATGGAACTGTGAAAAAGGCTAAGTATACGGTCAAAGAAGGAGACATCATCCAGTATGAAGTCCCAGAAGTGGAAGAGGTCAGCTATGAAGCAGAAGATCTGCCCTTAGACATCGTCTATGAGGACCAGGATGTCGTTGTCGTCAATAAACCCCAAGGCATAGTTGTTCACCCCAGTGCGGGCCATACCAGTGGAACCTTGGTCAATGCCCTTTTATACCATGTCAAAGACCTTTCAGGGATCAATGGAGAATTGCGTCCCGGGATCGTCCACCGGATCGACAAAGACACATCAGGTCTCTTGATGGTCGCAAAAAATGACCAAGCCCATATCGCTTTGGCTGAGGAGTTAAAAGACAAAAAATCTCTCCGGAAGTATTGGGCTATTGTCCATGGGAATCTTCCCAATGATCGGGGTGTGATCGAAGCACCAATTGGTCGCAGTGAAAAGGACCGGAAAAAACAAGCGGTGACAGCGAAAGGCAAGCCTGCTGTGACCCGTTTTCAAGTCTTGGAGCGCTTTGGAAATTACACGCTGGTAGAGTTGCAACTGGAGACCGGTCGGACCCACCAAATTCGGGTGCACATGGCCTATATTGGCCATCCAGTGGCTGGAGACCCTGCTTATGGTCCCAAGAAGACACTCAAAGGAAAAGGACAGTTTCTTCACGCGCGGACACTCGGTTTTACCCACCCACGTACAGGAGAGACTTTGGAATTTACAGCAGAAGTGCCAGCGATCTTTGAGAAAACGCTGGAAGACCTTCGAAAAGGATAATGAAGAATGAGAGTGGGACAGAAATCGGTAATTCGTTAGAATTCGATTTCGTTGTCCCACCTCCGCACAGTTGAGTAGGGCTGTAAAAGCTGATGAAATCAGCGTAGTAGAGCCCACTCAACCACTGCGCCTTGCTCGACAATCCAAAAAGAATTGAGAGGCTAGGACTTTTGACCCAGCCTCACTTTCATTACATACGAAATAAATAGTATTAGAAAGAAACATAGAGATGAAAGCAAAACGAATCGTCTTTAAAGTAGGGACCTCGTCTTTGACCAATCCAGACGGGAGCCTCTCTAGACAGAAGGTCAAGGTCATTACCCAGCAGTTGGCTCTCTTACACGAATTGGGTCATGAGTTGATCTTGGTCTCATCAGGGGCAGTTGCTGCTGGGTTTGGTGCCCTTGGTTTTAAGAAACGGCCGACTAAGGTGGCAGACAAGCAAGCCTCTGCGGCAGTTGGTCAAGGGTTATTGATGGAAGAATATACCTCTAATCTTCTTTTACGCAACATTGTTTCTGCACAAATTTTATTAACCCAGGATGACTTTGCGGATCAACGTCGCTATAAGAATGCCCACCAGGCCCTTTCTGTCTTACTCAACCGTGGGGCGATTCCGATTATCAATGAAAATGATACGGTCTCTATCGCTGAGCTAAAAGTTGGTGACAATGATACCTTGAGTGCGCAAGTTGCGGCCATGGCCCAAGCTGATCTATTAGTGCTGTTGACGGATGTGGATGGCCTCTATACAGCCAATCCTTCTCAGGATCCAACAGCCAAGCGTTTGGAGCGGATCGAGCACATTTCTCGCGAGATGATCGAGATGGCTGGTGGTGCTGGTAGTAGCAATGGGACTGGAGGGATGCTGACCAAACTCAAGGCAGCGACCTTGGCGACAGAGTCAGGGGTTCCCGTCTATATTTGCTCGTCTCTCAAGCCGGATGCCTTGATCGAAGCAGCGCAAGAGCAAGCAGATGGTAGTTACTTCCTAGCTGAGGACAAGGGCTTGAAAACCCAGAAGCAATGGCTAGCCTTTTATGCAGAAAGTAAAGGGGCTGTTTGGGTGGATGCAGGAGCGGCTGAGGCCTTGTTGGAATACGGAAAGAGCTTATTAATTTCTGGTGTGACCAAGGCAGAAGGGGATTTCTCTTATCAAGACATCGTCAGCGTCTATCATCAGGAGACTGGTCAATTACTAGGAAAAGGCAAGGTCCGTCTCGGCCAGTCAGCTGTGCGCGATATGCTCCAATCTAAAAAAGCCAAAGGAATCCTTATCCACCGTGATGATTGGATCTCGGTAACTCCTGAGATTGACTTACTCTTTACAGAATTCTAAAGGAAAATGTATGGAAACAACACAAGAACAATTAGCATTAGCGAGATCGGCTAAGAAAAGCATCAATACGGCTAGTACAGCTCTTAAAAATCAGGCCTTAGAAGCTATGGCCAGCCAACTTCTGAAAGCGACGGAAGCCATTTTAGCAGCCAATCAAATCGATATGGAAGCAGCACGCGGGAAGATCTCTGAAGTCATGCTAGATCGCCTATTTCTTGATCAAGAGCGGATTGAAGGGATGGCAGAAGGTATCCGTGCTTTAATCGATCTGCCAGATCCGATTGGGGAAGTGCTGGATACCGAAGTTTTGGAAAATGGCCTTGAAATCCAGAAAGTTCGAGTCGCTATGGGCGTCATTGGGATCATTTATGAAAGCCGTCCAAATGTAACGTCAGACGCTGCAGCGCTTGCCATCAAGAGTGGAAATGCAGTAGTCCTTCGTACGGGAAGGGATGCCTTTCATTCTGCTCAAGCGATCGTGACCGCTCTTACGGCTGGATTGGAAGAAGCCGGACTCAATCCAGACCTTCTCCAATTAATCCAAGATACGAGTCGAGCTTCCAGCCTTGCCATGATGAAGGCCAAGGGCGATCTCGATTTGCTCATCCCACGAGGTGGTGCTGGCTTGATCCAAGCAGTGGTTGAAAATGCCATTGTCCCGGTGATCGAGACAGGAACTGGTATTGTTCATGTCTATGTGGACAAGGAGGCTGACTTCCAGAAAGCCCTAGCGATTATCGAAAATGCCAAGACCAGTCGCCCCTCTGTCTGCAATGCGATGGAGGTCTTGCTGGTCGATCAAGCGATCGCGTCTGACTTCTTGCCTTTGGTCAAAGAGCGTTTAGTGGATGAGCGGGAAAGATCGGTTGAGTTGCGTCTAGATGAGAACGCACAGGCTATTATTTCGGGGACAGCAGCGCAGGAGCAGGATTTTGATACCGAATTTTTAGATTATATTTTATCAGTCAAGGTCATTGATGGAGTCGAGGAAGCGGTGGACCACATAGAAGCTCATAGCACCCATCATTCGGATGCTATTGTGACTGAAAATTCGGAGACAGCCGCTTACTTCACCAAGCTAATGGATTCAGCAGCTGTTTATGTCAATGCGTCTACACGCTTTACAGACGGGGGCCAATTTGGCCTCGGTTGTGAAATGGGGATCTCGACGCAGAAACTCCATGCGCGTGGACCGATGGGACTGCGAGAAATGACCAGTTACAAGTATATCGTCAGTGGAAATGGACAAGTGAGGTAGGTATGAAAGTAGCATTTATCGGTCTTGGAAATATGGGGGCTAGTCTGGCCAAAGCGGTCGCAAAAGAAGTGGCCAGCACAGACCTGCTCTTGGTCAATCGTTCCCCACAAAAGGTGGAAGAGTTTATCAGCCAGTATGGGGGAACTGCGTCTCATCTTGAACAAGTCTTTCAAGAGGCGGAGGTCATCTTCTTAGGTGTCAAACCCTACCAAATCTGCCCTTTACTTGAAGACTACCAGGATTTTTTGGGCCAACGTTCCAATCTCCTGTTGGTGTCTATGGCAGCAGGTCTGGAACTAGATAAGATGGCGGGTGTGGTTAAGAATGAGCGGATAGGGCTTATCCGCATCATGCCCAATACGCCCGTAGCCATTGGTCAAGGTGTCATCAGTCTGGCCCGCACTCAAGCTGTAACAGACCAGCAAGTAGCCCGAGTCAAACAGCTTCTAGCAGGAGCAGGGACTCTCTACGAAATCGAGGAAAAATTGATGGATCCTGCAACGGCTGTTGCAGGCTGTGGTCCAGCCTTTGTCTATCAGATGATCGAAGCCATGGCAGATGCGGCAGTAAGCTTGGGGCTTTCACGAGAGCAAGCCTTGCAGATGGCGGCCCAGACTTTCCAAGGAGCTAGTCAAATGGTCTTAGAGACAGGAGAACACCCAGCCCACTTGCGAGATGCAGTTTGTAGCCCAGGTGGGTCTACCATCGCAGGTGTCAATCGCTTAGAACAAGTCGGCCTACGGGGCGACATCATTGCAGGTGTGGAAGCAGCCTACAAACGCACCCAAGAAATGGGAAAAGAGGCGGCGAAGAAATAGAAGAAAAGAGAGTGGGACAGAAATCGGTCATTCGTTAGAATTCGATTTCGTCGTCCCACCTCCGCACAGTTGAGTAGGG
>NZ_JAAPAW010000011.1:484006-518291 GCF_014435245.1 Streptococcus sp. IMAU 99161
AAAGCTGATGAAATCAGCGTAGTAGAGCCCACTCAACCACTGCGTCTTGCTTAACAATCCAAAGACAATTGAGAGGCTAGGACTTTTGTCCCAGCCTCTTTTACGTTAGAACGACTCTACCTCTACGAAGCCATTTTCTGTCAGACGATAAATTTTTTGACAGACTTCTTTGAGGAAGGTCCGGTCGTGAGAGACAGTGACCAGTCCACCTGGGTAGTCTGCGAATAGGCGTCGAATTTCAGGTTGGGAAGTGGGGGAAAAATTGCGGGTAGGCTCGTCCAAGAGCAGAAACTGGGGACTTGTAAGCACTAATTGAAGGAGAAAGAGTTTGCCTTGCTGGCCACCAGAAAGTTCAGAGATAGGATGATGCATTTCAGAATAAGTAAAGTTGAGGGAGGCTAAATGCAATTGAATAGTGTTGATTTCTTCGCGATCGCCTGAATGCTGTAGAAATTGAACGGGTGTCTGAGTCAGAGGGAGACGTTCAGTGTAATCTTGAGGCATATAGGCAGTGCGGATACTCTCATTCTTCTCCAAAATATCCCAGATCATTTTTAGGAAAGTGGATTTTCCTACACCGTTGGAACCGATAATCCCTATCTTATCCTGCCCTTGAAGTGTGAGGGAGAGGTTCTTGACCAGGACACGATCCCCAATTGCAAGCTCTTCCTGATCTAAGAGAAGGACACGTTTTTGAGGAGACAAGGGAGTGAGGGAAGGAAAATGAAGATTGATGATTTCCTCATCATAGGGTTGGGAAGTCATAGATTGGAATTCTCGCTCGTAGCGCTTTTCTTGTGAGAGAAGGGCCTTCATTTTCTTTGCCAGGAGACGTCCAGTAGTGCTATCTTTGGTATTTCGTAAGGAGGTTTCGACTTGCTGGCGGACGCGATGGTGCTTCTCCATGGTTTTCTGATAGGCTCGTTGATCATTGGCCGCTTGCTGAGACTGTTGCTTAAATTGTTGTTCCCTCTGGCTACTGTAGTCTTGATAGCCTAGGTGCTCCACGATGGTTTCAGCCTCCTTGCGGTGTTTGATCTGTCTGAGGTGTATGATGGTATCCGCTGTCTTAGTCAAAAAATCCTCATGATGGGAAATAAATATTATGGTTTGGGAACTCGTTTGGATCATCTGCTGTAGCCAGTCCAAGGTCTCTAAATCTAGATCGTTTGAAGGTTCGTCTAAAAATAGCAATTCATGAGGGCAACAAAGTTCGTGAAGAAGTTGGACTTTGAGGGCTTCTCCTCCAGATAGACTTCCGATCATTTGGTCGCTTGCAAAACGGTCGCTATTAAAATGCAATTGATCTGCCAGTCTGTAGAGGGTGGCATAGTCTAGCTCGTCCTCTCCAAAAAAATATTCTTCCAAGGTTTTTCCCTTCAAAGCTTCCGGTAAAGTCTGGGGAATATAGGCATAGGAGTGAAAGGAAGTGGTGATTTCTCCTTCTATGGTCAGATAATCTGGTAGAGATTTTGGGGACATGAGGACCTGAAGTAAGGAAGATTTTCCATTCCCTTCTTCGCCAATAATAGCAACTTTTTCTCCTTCATGAATGGTCAGGGAAAGATCTCGAACCAGATCTCGTAAATCTTTTGTATGTCGGATAGTGAGGTGGGATAGTTTTAGCATAAGATTCCTTTCTACTGGGACAAAAAACAGCTCTACCTATTTAGTAGAGCTGTATTCATGTGGAACCCAAGCGGAAAAAACCTTATTTAGCCAACAAATGGTTGGAAAATAGGCGAGAGGGTACACAAAAAGAGATAGAACAAGCAGTCCACTAAATAAAGTATTTTATTTAACGAAACTTAGTTGTTCATATCTCCTTACCTCCGAATATGATTAGATTTATTCTATTCCTTTTATTCGTTATTGTCAAGGAATTCCTTACTTCTTATTCCCTTTTCTTTTCGGACTCGGGAGGATTTTATGGTATAATTAAAGGTATGCATACAAAACCAACGTCCGCTTATGTCCACATCCCATTTTGTACCCAGATTTGTTTTTATTGTGATTTTTCGAAGGTCTTTATCAAAAACCAGCCGGTTGATGCCTATCTGGAGCATTTGATCCAAGAATTTCGTCGGGAAGAAATCACAAACCTACGAACGCTCTATATTGGAGGTGGGACGCCGACGGCCTTATCTGCAGATCAGTTAGTGTATCTTCTCAAGGGATTGACCAAGTCGCTTGATCTGTCTCAGATGGAGGAGCTGACGATCGAGGCCAATCCTGGTGATTTGGATCCGGATAAGATTGCGGTCTTGAAGGATTCGCCGGTTAATCGGGTTTCATTGGGCGTTCAGACCTTTGATAATCGTTTGCTCAAGAAGATTGGTCGAAGCCACCAAGAGCAGGACATTTATGACAATATCGACCATCTGAAACTGGCTGGTTTTGACAATATTTCGATCGACCTCATCTACGCGCTTCCGACACAAACCATGGAGCAGGTCAAGGAAAATGTTGCTAAGGCTCTTGCCCTAGATATTCCCCACATGAGTCTTTATAGCTTGATTCTGGAGAATCACACAGTCTTTATGAATCGCATGAGACGGGGCAAACTTCCTCTACCTAAAGAGGAGTTGGAAGCAGAGATGTTTGAATACATTATTGAGGAGTTGGAGCGAGCGGGCTTTGAGCATTACGAAATTTCCAATTTCTCCAAGCCTGGTTTTGAAAGTCGTCATAATCTCATGTATTGGGATAATGCCGAGTATTATGGTCTGGGAGCTGGTGCATCCGGCTATGTTAACGGTGTTCGCTACAAGAATCATGGGCCTATCCGTCATTATATGCAGGCTGTTGATAAGGGAAATGCGCGTGTCCAAGAAGAACATCTTACTCAGACAGAAATGATGGAAGAAGAGATGTTTCTAGGACTCCGTAAGAAAACAGGCGTTTCCAAGAAGCGTTTTGAAGAAAAGTTTGGTGTGAATTTTGACCAACAATATGGACCAGTGGTTGAGGAATTGACCCAGCAGGGGCTTTTGGTCCCTGACAAGGACATTGTACGAATGACCAAGAAAGGTCTCTTTTTAGGAGACACTGTAGCAGAGAAGTTTATTTTGGAGTAGAAGATGGCAAAAACATTTGAATACAGCATGAAAATTCCGTTTGATATGAGCGATGTCAATGGGTTTATTAAGATTCCCCAATTGATCTTGCTGTCTTTACAGGTATCGGGCATGCAATCGATTGAGCTGGGGATGAGTGATATGTACATTTTAGAGCACTACAATCTAGTCTGGATTATCACGGATTACAATATGAAGATCGATCGTCTCCCTGTTTTTGATGAGAAGATCACCATCGAAACCTGTGCCATGAGCCACAATCGCCTTTTCTGCTACCGGGCCTTTAACATCAAGGATGAAGCGGGAAATACTATCATTGAGATGGTGTCGACCTTTGTCTTGATGGATCGGGATACGCGCAAGGTTCACCCTGTCATGCCGGAGATTACAGAAGCTTTTGACTCCGAATTTTCAAAAACCATGCTCCGTGGACCTCGTTTCAAAGAATTGGAAGGCGGAGTAGAGCAAGAATATCTGGTTCGTTTTTATGATTTGGATATGAACGGGCATGTCAACAATAGCAAGTACTTGGACTGGGTCTTTGAGGTCATGGGAGCAGACTTCTTAACCCACCATGTCCCTAAAAAAGTCCATCTGAAATATGTCAAAGAAGTGCTGGCAGGAGGTGCCATCACCTCACAATATGAACAAGAGGGCTTAACGACACTGCACCAAATTACCTCAGACGGGCATATCAATGCTCAAGCAGAGATCGAGTGGGAAGAAGTGAAAGAAAAGGGTTGGACTTATGGAAACTAGAAGATTAAAAAATAAAAAACAGGAGCTTGAAAGCTATCAAAAACGGGTTGTGGCCTATGCCAAGCGTCAAAAGAATCCTTTGTACATGTTGGGAGATTGGCTCTTGACTCTTTGTGCTTTGGGCATCATCCTCGTAGAGGAAATTTATAAATTTTTCCGCTATCGCTTGAATTTAGATAGTTTTAGTCGCTTTTTAAGAGAAGATGTACGCTGGTATCGGGTCTGGATCCATTTCACCTTGGCCTTTCTTTTACCGGTCATGATCTTCTCGATTGGAATTACTAGCCAATCAGGATCCTTCTGGTCCAATTTCTATCACCGCTTGTCTCAAGGCGTGCTCTTTAGCACAACAGTCAGCCTCGCTGCGACCTTAGTGACGGATTTTGTGGAGAATTTGCAACCAGAAACTAAGTCTGACGGGAAAAATCGGAGCACCAAACGCACGGTTTATCAAATCAGTGTGGATCAGGCGACCGTCATTGGTCTCTTGGTGACTATTGTCATTCTTATGGTGGCTTCCTTCTTGTTTACCCAATCGGGAAGTCAAGGGATCAATTTTACTGGTTTGATCCTACAGTTTGTCCTTTATGCTGGTGCTCTACTTCTGTATGGTTCTGGTGGACGAGTGGACGCTGAAAAATTGAAAGAAGAAGCAGAGACAGAAAGGAAAGAATAAATGCACTACAAAGGCTATTTGATTGATTTAGATGGCACCATTTACAAGGGAAAATCACGGATTCCTGCAGGAGAAGCTTTTGTTCATGAACTGCAGGCGCGTGAGATTCCCTATCTCTTTGTGACCAACAATACAACCCGCACACCAGAGACTGTTCGGGAGATGTTAGCAACTCACTTCAACATTGAAACCCCAGTTTCGACCATCTATACAGCTACCCTTGCGACCATTGACTACATGGATGACCAAAATTTGGGCAAAAAGGCTTATGTGATCGGAGAAGCAGGCCTCAAAGACGCCATCGAAGAAGCAGGTTTCATCTTAGATGAAGAAGCACCTGATTATGTCGTGATTGGACTTGATTGGCAAGTGGATTATGAGAAATTTGCAAAAGCAACCTTGGCTATTCAAAAAGGGGCTCACTTTATTGGGACCAATCCGGACCTCAACATTCCAACAGAGCGCGGCTTGTTGCCGGGAGCAGGATCTCTGATTGCCCTTGTCGAGGCAGCGACACGGGTCGAGCCTGTGATCATTGGAAAGCCAAAGGCCATCATTATGGATAAGGCCATTGAACACTTGGGCCTTGAAAGAGAAGAAGTGGTCATGGTTGGGGACAACTACCTAACGGATATCCGTGCGGGTATTGACAATGGCATTCCGACCCTTCTGGTGACGACTGGGTTTACCAAAGCAGAAGAAGTGCCAACCTTACCAATTGCACCGACACATGTCGTTTCTAGCTTAGCGGAGTGGGATTTTGATGCTTAGAAGTTTGAAATCAATCAACCAAGTTTTCTTTATCTTGTCAGCTGCCATCCTTCTCACCATTGGACTAGCATGGGCCATTTATCCACTGGAGATCCATTGGTTGGGAATCCAAAGTCGGACTGGTTTTTCGGCTTCAGTCATCATGAAGAATTTCAATGTCTTGATGAACTATTTGACTAATCCTTTTCAATGGGTGTTGAAGATGCCTCAATTCCCCTCTTCAAAAAATGGACTGCACCATTTTGAGGCCGTCAAGTACCTGTTTCATTTGGTAACGGTCGTTTTCTTGGTTACTCTACCTGGTTTTATCCAGTTTATGAGGACAGTCGTCAAAAAAGGCTACCTGGCCTTGTATAGAAGTCTCTTCTTTTGGATGATGGTCTTTCCGATCCTATTTGCGGCTCTGGCTGTTTTCATTGGATTTGATCAATTTTTTACGCTCTTTCATCAGGTCCTATTTGCTGGGGATACTACCTGGCTCTTTGACCCGCGCGTGGATTCCATTATCCTCGCTCTACCCGAAGACTACTTTATGCATGCCTTTTTGATTTTCTTTGTTCTATATGAAGGGATTTGTGCGAGTTTTTATTTATTATCTAGGAGAACCAAATGAACCAATACAATCGATTATTAGACCCTAAAAAAGATCTAGGAAAGTATTCCGGAACACTAGCCATTTATCTCTTTATTATGACCATGGTAGGTTTGATTTGGGGAGCTCTCTTTAGAATGGTCCTATTTGGCTCGCTTCGGAAAGATCCGAGTAAGGTGTTAGAGAAAATGGATGTCTGGGCCGGAGTTCCCTACTTTATTGCTATTGCAATTGGTCTCTTTCTTTTTAATGCTTACCGAAAAAAGGCCCTTTTTAAATTTGACCTCAAACGGAAGGGACGCAAGATGACCCTTCCTGTCTTCTTTATCTTCCTAGCCTTTCTAGGCTTTTCTCAAGTCTTTGCCTCTATTATGACGCAAGTAATCGAGCGCATGTTTGAAACGATTGGTCTGCATTCTTCGTCTACAGATATAGGCAATTCTATTGAGCGTTCATGGACTATGCTTTTGTACGCAGGATTTTTAGGCCCAGTTACAGAAGAGTTTTTCTTCCGTGGAGCCGGTTTGCGAGGCTTGGAGCGCTACGGCAAAGTCTTTGCGATTGCCATGACAGCCATCTTATTTGGACTCTTCCATGCCAATTTTGACCAGCTCTTCTTTGCAAGCATCATCGGGCTAGGATTTGGCTACATTGCCTTTGAATACAGCATCTGGTGGGCGATTTTCTATCACATTTTCAATAACTTTGTGATTTCGCAAGGTCTCTTTTATGTCGCCCATCATGTAGATGACGGATTGGCAAATTGGTTACAAATTGGAGTCTTGGCTATCGGATCCATTGTCATACTTGTGGTTCTTGCGACCAAATGGACAGATATTAAGGCTTACATTCAGGTCAATAAACCGCAACCAGGAGTCTTCCAGCGTTCGCTCGCTTCCTTCTGGTTCTGGTTCTTCGTCTTATTTACGATCTTTATGTCCATCCTTCCATATGTGGTTCCAATCTTCCGGCTAGCCTATCTCAAGGGCTAAGGTCTTAAGTATGTATGAATAGTGCAGAGAGGCTAACACCTCTCTTTTTTGCTATAATAGAGAGTATGAACAACTTGATTAAATCCAAGCTCGAGCTTCTGCCGACGAGTCCGGGCTGTTACATTCACAAAGATAAGAACGGTACCATCATCTATGTGGGGAAGGCCAAGAATCTTCGCAATCGGGTGCGGTCCTATTTTAGAGGGAGCCACGATACCAAGACGGAAGCGCTGGTATCTGAGATTGTGGATTTTGAGTTTATCGTCACCGAGTCTAATATTGAGGCCTTGCTTCTTGAGATCAACCTCATCAAGGAGAACAAGCCCAAGTACAATATCATGCTCAAGGACGATAAGTCCTATCCCTTCATCAAGATTACCAATGAGCGCTATCCGCGCCTCATCATCACACGCCAGGTCAAAAAAGATGGTGGCCTCTATTTCGGTCCCTATCCAGATGTGGGGGCTGCTAATGAGATCAAGCGACTTTTGGACCGGATTTTCCCATTTCGCAAGTGTACCAATCCGCCTTCCAAGGTTTGCTTTTACTACCATTTAGGCCAGTGTATGGCCCACACGGTCTGCCACAAGGACGAGGCCTATTTCAAGGGCATGGCCCAGGAGGTTTCTGATTTCCTTAAGGGGCAGGATGACAAGATTATCGATGAGCTCAAGCTCAAGATGAATACCGCTGCGCAAAACATGGAATTCGAGCGGGCGGCCGAGTACCGGGATCTGATCCAGGCTATCGGGACTCTGCGGACCAAACAGCGGGTCATGGCCAAGGATTTGCAGAACCGGGATGTCTTTGGCTACTACGTGGACAAGGGCTGGATGTGTGTGCAGGTCTTCTTTGTCCGTCAGGGCAAGCTGATCGAGCGGGATGTCAATCTCTTTCCTTACTACAATGATCCAGACGAGGATTTTTTGACCTATGTAGGGCAGTTTTACCAGGAGAAATCTCACCTGATCCCCAATGAAATCCTGATCCCTCAAGATATCGATGAGGTAGCGGTCAAGGCCCTTGTAGATACCAAGGTCCTCAAACCCCAGCGAGGGGAGAAGAAGCAGTTGGTCAATCTGGCCATCAAGAATGCGCGTGTCAGTCTGGAGCAGAAGTTCAATCTCCTTGAAAAATCCATGGAAAAGACCCAAGGTGCTATTGAAAACGTTGGAAAACTCCTGCAAATTCCAACGCCTGTGCGGATTGAGTCTTTTGACAACTCCAACATCATGGGGACCAGTCCGGTCTCTGCCATGGTGGTCTTTGTCAATGGGAAGCCAAGCAAAAAAGACTATCGCAAGTACAAGATCAAGACTGTCGTCGGGCCAGATGACTATGCCAGCATGCGGGAAGTCATTCGCAGACGCTACAGCCGAGTCATGAGGGATGGCCTGACGCCACCAGATCTGATCGTCATCGATGGGGGACAGGGGCAAGTCAATATTGCTAAGCAAGTCATCCAAGACGAGTTGGGGTTGGATATTCCCATCGCAGGCCTGCAAAAGAATGACAAGCACCAAACGCATGAATTACTCTTCGGCGATCCTCTCCAAGTCATCGAACTCTCGCGCACCTCGCAGGAATTTTTCCTCCTGCAACGGATCCAGGATGAGGTCCACCGTTTCGCCATCACCTTCCACCGCCAGCTTCGTTCCAAGAATTCCTTCTCCTCCCAGTTGGACGGTATCGAAGGCTTGGGACCAAAACGCAAGCAGTTACTGATGAAACACTTCAAGTCACTGACCAAGATCAAAGAAGCCACTGTAGATGAGATCGTTGAAGTCGGCATCCCACGAGCAGTCGCGGAGGCAGTGCAGATCAAGCTCCATCAAGGAAAGCAGGAAGAAGCAAGTCCCTTGATGGAAGTGGCGGAGGATTCTGAACCATACCAATCATAAGGAGTTTATAATGAACCATCGAATTGCCATTTTATCTGATATTCACGGAGATACGACAGCCCTGGAGGCAGTGATTGCGGATGCGCGTGCTCTAGGCGCGACGGAATACTGGCTTTTAGGGGACATTTTGTTACCAGGTCCAGGAAGAGAGGACCTTTTTGACTTGCTTGATGCGATTCCGATTACAGCAGCTGTTCGTGGAAATTGGGACGATTGTGTCCTAGAGGCTTTGGATGGTGAGTACGGGCTCGAGGATCCGCAGGAGATCCAAATGCTTCGTCTCACTCAGTATGTCATGGAGGGACTGGATCCTAAGCGGATTGATTGGCTTCGTTCGCTTCCTCTAATGGAGAAGAAGGAGGTCAACGGCATTCGCTTTTCACTGACCCACAACTTGCCAGAAAAGAATTATGGTAGAGACTTGCATCCAGCAAATATTACGGAGAACTTTGATCAACTGCTGGATGACCAGACAGATATGGCCATCTACGGTCATGTCCACAAGCAGTTGCTTCGCTATGGCAGTCAGGGCCAGCAGATTCTCAATCCAGGGACTATTGGCATGCCTTATTTTGACTGGGAACCAATTCAAAACCACAGAGCTCAGTATGCACTGATCGATGTCGAAGAAGATGGGGTGACCAACCTGCAATTTCGGAAGGTGGCTTATGACTATGAAGCAGAGCTCCAAGATGCCAAGGACAAGGGCCTTCCTTTTATTGAGATGTACGAAGAATTGAGACGCGAGGATAACTATCGGGGTCATAACAATGAGTTGCTGGCTTCCTTTATTGAGAAATACGGTTATGCCAAAGAAGTAGTTGCCTATTTCAATCTTTCCAATGAATCATAGGTGGGTCTCTTGTGTATTCAACCAATCAAAAAAGCGGATGTACAAATGTCCGCTTTTTTATATCGCTATTCTATTCAATAATAATTGCAAAATATAATGAAAATAAATTTATGATTTTTCTGAATTAAGATTAATAAACAATAAACTTACAAGATAGATCACTAATTGGCCAATCCCTATTAATTGAAATATTTGCCAACTTTTAATATCTATCCAAGATGCGAAAAGAGTTCCGAATGGTGCAAAGAGACCACTAATAGTAAAAATAATGCTGAAGATACGCCCTAAAAAGTTTGAATCAATAGATATTTGAAGGTGAGACATGAGATTGACGTTAAACATAGCAACTGTTGTTGAAAAAATAGCAAATAAAATCAATATAATCACTTGCGAAAACTTTAAACTATTAATTAACATTAGGGAGATAGCACCTGGTAATAAAAAATGAAGAAAGTGTTTCAATTCGATCTTTTTCTTCACTAGACTAATGATCAATGCTCCTATAATACTACCAATAGATTGTGCTACAAGAATATAGGCAAATATATTATGAAAGTCAGAAAAGCTTGATGTAAATGGAAGATAGAAAGCGTAAATGGCATCAAGAAAATTAAGAAATGAGGCAGTAATTAAGATAGTTAAGAGCGTTTTATCTTTATAAAGGTATAAAAAGCCTTCTTTTATACCGGAAAAAAATTTTGACTGGATGTTCTCATGCTGATATTGTATATGGAAATGGTACTCACATAAAGCGGAAACTAAGAATGACAGTGAGTTGATGAGCATACCATACTTGAATCCAAACTGATGGATGACAAATACTGAAGCGAGTGGTGCTCCAACACTAACAATCTCAGCTACAATTTTTGAGAAAGAGTTATATGTCAAAATTCCATCACTTGAGAGCAAGTCTTTTATAATAGCTTTATAGGCTGGACCATTAAAACTAAATAGAATCGCTAATAATATATTGACGACAATTAATGCCCAGATATTTTGTGGGCTATAAAATAGAAAGAGGAAAAAGGTTGCAGTAGCAGCAATTAAATCGGTTGCTATTAGCATTCGTTTCCTATCACTAAAATCAGCAACGTAGCCAGCAAATAAGTTGAAAATTAATTGAATGACAGACTCAGTACTTTGATAGATCATCATAAAAAACGAAGATCTAGAAGCAAGGTTAGCAATTAAAAGCTTATTAGCATAATCAAATATAATATTTCCAAAATTAGTTGTTTGTCCACGTATTATTAGTAATAGTATATTTTTATGTTCTTTGTTCATTTGTGTATCCTTTAAGTAAATTATTTACAGTAGTAAATTCTTTCTCATCCTTAGTACTACAAGATATAAGATAGCGTAAATCATCTAGAGACTGAGCAGTGAAACCTATATTTTCAGGATATTCTCTGAAAAACTCAAAAGGAACAGGGAGTTGTGGAGGTAATTGATGATGCTTGTTTTGAAAAATAGCTATAGTTACAGCGATCTTGGATGGGTATTTAGAAACTATTTTTTGTATAGGAATTGAATTTATTAGTTTCCAGTAAGTATCTAGTATGTCAAAATGAAAAGCAGACTTTATGAGTAGTGGAATATTGCCTCCGCCAAATCGTTTTCCGATTTCACAAAAGCTTAACTCGTCTTTAGTAGAGTTATAAAAGAATTCAGCATGAAAAGGGTGAATCTTCTCTGTTCCAAGACAGTCCAATACTTTTTGGGTCTCAGCTTGTAATCGTTGAATGAAAATGGAGTCATTATAGCGGGAGTTAGTACGGATGATATTGATGAAGGTTGTTTTAACGTCTAGAATATTTCCTACATATTCATGTGTGAAAAAGAATTGGATTTTTCCATTTACCGCTATCCCATCACAAGTAAACATCGTATCAAAATCCTTTCGTGTTTCTAGAAGAAAATCTTCGCTTCGATAATATTCTGGTATTTTAGATACAATATGAATGTCTTTCCCGGATGCTCCACATCTTGGTTTGATAAGAAAAGTTGATGGAAGAGGAGCGTTTGGATCCAGTAATTGAGGTTGGTTAACACGACCATCTAATTGTTCTCGCATGAACTTTTTATCTTTATAGGCATAGGAGATTTTCCAAGCCTCTTTTTCTAAAGTGAAAAAGGATTTTAGCACACCAACAATGTGCATTAATCCTTCGTCTAGTGTAAAAATATCTTCAATGTTTTGAATATTATTGAAAAAAAGAAGGAGGTTCAGCTGGCTAAAATCATCTATTCCAAAAATTTGGTTTTTTGAAAATCCTAAAGTGAGATAATTTTCTTTTTGTTTATTAGGGCAAACAATACTTAAATTTTTTTGTGCTTGTATACCGATACTTGCAGGAGAAAAGCGATAAATAAAATACTTCATTTCTCATACCTCGTATTTTCTAACGCCCAAGCTTCAGCTCCTTGAAGGTTTTTCTTGGTTTCTAGGAATGTTGAACCATAGCAAGAGAAGCCGACAATAGCATCCGCGCTATGAAAGGCATCATTTAACTGTTTACCAACTTGTGTGTAAGTTGTGTAATCAAAAATTGAATATTGTTTTTTGATAGTTTCAGTTAGTTCTGGGAGTTGTTTAATGATTCCTTTCTTTTTTGCTGTTAGAAGCCAGCCAGTGACAGGGAATGTTTTCGGAATTGTAGGTAAGGAATCATCACAAATAGCTTTTAAAAGAAGTTCTAGTGGATTGTGATTGAGCTTATATTGTAAATTTTGACGAATTCGTGCTCCGCCAATGCGTGAAGCAATTTCCAAAAAAATAATTTCGTGTCCATCGTAAAACACTTCTAAGTGAAAAAGAAATGTTCCGTCTGGGTAGAGTTTTTTAGACAGTTCAGAGGCGTAATCAACAAGTTTTTTGAAATGTTTTGAAGTGTGATCCAAGGAAACTCCCGCAGCTGAAATTCCTTCTTTAATTAACAAGGGATTGTAGATATATTGGGACGGTTCACAGTAGATGACATTTCCCTGATAAACAAAGCCATCTATGTGATAGACATCTGCATAGATGTATTCTTGAACAAGGAAAGTCTTGTCCTTCCAAAAATGATCAGAATGAAAAGAAACCAAATCAGTCTCTCTCTTTAAATGAAAAGTATCAACAGAACCAGCTCCATCCAAAGGTTTTAGAATAATATCTTCATATTCTTTGAAAAAGTTTTTCAATTCCTCATAAGATGAGATTTTCCGGGAATGGGGGATTTTAAAACCTAGTTCATTAACTTTCTGTGTCATTTTACTCTTATCACGGAAGGTTTTAGCTTGACTGACTGATTGTCCTTTAATATGAAATTGTTCTCGTAATTCTGCAGCCAATACCATGTCAAACTCATCTAAAGCAACAATTGCATCGAAATGAGATTGTTGTAGGATTCCTTGTGAGGTTTCTTTTCTCTTTTCAGGATAATGTTGGGTAGTAACTAAAGTGACATTGGTTGGTTTATTCGTTTCAAATGAATCACTTTTACTATCATCAATTAGGATAGTGTATTGATGATTTTGGGATAGGCAGGAATAAATATCGGTGTACGTTTCACGATATGGGTGTAAAATAAGTAATTTTGACATGATTATTTATAACTTTCTATAGGATTTTGATAGCGATTTTTATGGTAATCTCTATAATAAGCAAAGTTGTTAGGCAACTCAGGTAGTTTATAAGTAGGGTCAATTTGATTTTTGTAGAGTTTATAAGGAATACCTAATGTCTGATAGGCATAATCTGCCCCCATTGTATCCCTACTCTTTTTGACTTTCTTTAATGCTTTATTGATATTCCGAGAATATTCCTTGTACTGTTTTAGCAATTCGATTTTAATCGTTGGAAACTCATTTAAGACGTCCTCTAGTGAGATATTATGAATATCACATTCCAAAAAGATTTCTCTAGCTAGTTTTTTTAGAGCATAGCTGTGTTTATGATTGCCAAATGTTCCAATTTCCGGGAATAAAATGGTTAAAGCTTCTAGTTGACTGATGAAAAAATGCGTCAGTTCATGACTACTAGAAAATTTATATAACTTATTGTAGATGGCTAGAAAATCTTGCGACTCGTAAATAGATTTCGCCTGTTCACGAATCATATCTAATCTTAAAGGGAAAAGAACACTGTCTATTTGTGATTGAAGTCCTCCTTGATAATTTATCAGTACAAAATTTGCCAGAGTCACTAGACCGTTATGGTATTGGACGCAAATTTTAATGTAGTAGTGATTTCCAGACAAGGGAACATCACATCGTAGACGTTCTTTATCAATTTCGATAATATGGTTGGTAACCTTGTACAGTTGCTCAAGAGCATCAGTAATGTTGGGACAGATAATGTAAATATCATCAAAAGGAATCCATTTATTTAAAAACTTAGTAATAAAAGTTTCAATAATTTGTCCATATTTCTCTTCATAGAATGAAAATAAACTAATTAAAGTTTGGCATGGGGTAGAGATAGGGTTTACTAAGTTAGCAGGGTAGACATTTCGGAAACAAACTTGTTCTTTTATATATAAACCATATTTCTTTTCTTTAAAATATTCTAGCTCATCTTGAATGGGTGAAAAAGTAAATAAGTTCTTTTCTTCTCTTATCAAAGGCGATGATGGGAGAGTCTGAGCTTTAAAGATACGTTGTAAATCGTCACTATAAGTATTCTTTACCATTGATTTTACCTCGGCTATCGACTTTGTTGATTGCAAATGGTTTGTTGGATGTATCTAATAGATAATCCTTGTTAATTTCTTTAACAATGTGTTTAGATACATCTGCAATTAGCTTTACAGAAGGATGCCTTCCATCCTCTTGGAAAGGATGATTATTTTTTTCAACATAGTATTTGAATAGTTCATATTCAGGAAAGTAGTAGTCGTACCCTAATTCCATAATAGCATCTTTGATAATCCGATAATTTTCAGTTGTAGCTAAATGAAGATTTTGAAATTTTTCAGAAGCTTTAAGAAGTACATAGGGGATTGAAAATTGAATCTTAATGCCAGGATTGATAAGGTGCACGATTCGCATAATTTCCTTAGAAAAGTTAAGAATATCGTCGGAGGATAGATAAACATTTTTAATCTCTGGGTTGAAAAACTGATTTTTTTGGAAGTCTGTCCATTATGTGTTCAGACTTAGACCACATTTCAACGGATCCGAGAGAGACGATTAGTAAATCCGATTCAGTTATTGCTCTCTTAACACAAGTATCAATCTGTAAATTTTCGTTTATGACCTTTTTAAAACTCTCTGAACGATTCCAAAAACGAACTTCATCGTAAAATACTTTTTGTTTGGTATCTATTAAGATATGATGATTCAATTCAAATGCAATGATTTCTAAATCCTTTAGTAAGGATGGTGCATTAAAAATGGTATCATAAGGAGAAAAAGTTTTAATTTGACTGTTGGAAAAATAGTTAATTCCAAGGGCTAGATTTTGAGCAGTGCATGCACCTAAGAAACAAGTTGTCTTGGGAAGATATGTCAGAAATTTCGTAGATTACTTTGATGAGTAAAAGTGTAGGTTATCCATAAATCTCTCCTTTATATCCTAATGAACTTAATACCTTTTGTATGTTTCCGAATCCGTGAAGAACAGTGTCAAAATTTGATAGCATCACTTTATCAAGATGAACTTGAATGATTCCCATCAAGATAGCCATACCTGCACATGTATCATTTAAATGATACATTTTTAAAGTTGTGTCAATATCTGATAGTTTGTCTTGTGTTTTTAATGCACCGTTACTCAAAACTTTTATTCTAATTCCCAATTTGTGTAATTCTGCAATATGATTGGTTCTTTGAATAAATACTTCATCAAATAGGATGGATGATATATTGTGAAAGGCTAAAAATTCTGATAGAATAGGACCTAAATCACTTGTAATAAATGGTGCAGCACCTAAACGTAAAAATTCAAAGTACTCGGACTCTATTTGAGATGTTTTTTTGAACTGAATTGTGTGTTTGTCTTCAATGATATTTAGACCTAATTTTGTAAAAAGGTCAATGTAACTTTGAGGAATATCTCTGATAAATACATTGTCAAAAATGATATTTTCTATCTCATCCCAGAATAGCAAGACATAAGAAACAAACATAGTCATATCGGGAGGTAACGTTATTTCAGTATTTTTCATTTCGATAGAGTCTACCTTAGGGATTAAAATTTTGTCTGGTGATAAATATTGGACGGTTCGATTCGTCGCGGACTCTAACAAAGAAATGAGGTAGGATACAGTAGGGTCTGGAGAAAGACCGTTGATTTTTATTTCATTTGGATAAAAGTAAGCTAAACTAATAGCATTGAAAAAAGCTCCAACACTTTTACTTCCATCTGCGTAACAATTTAAGGATATATTTTTATTTAGCAAGTCATTCTTCTCAGAATAAAAGATTTTATTCTTTTCTTGATAGGTATAGCTCGCTACGGTGGAGAGAATATCAAGGTGTAAGTCAATAGGTCTGAAACAAAAATCGTCTCCTCCAGGAAATGCAAATAAAAGATGGTGATAGCGATAAGTTAAAGCTGTTATAGTACCAATGCTAGCTCGACTAATTTTATTGAGAGATGTAATATCTGTAGGCATCCTTTTAGAGCTAACCTCGATAGTATCTTCATAGGTGAAAGAATCAGACCACTCATTCTTTCCAAATTCATAGAGTATATTTAGAAAATCAAAGGCAGTAGGGCAGTTTCTGATTATTAACTTGTTTTTATTCAAAAATAAGCAAGATAATAGAATATGAACGCCGATAACTTTATCTCCTTCGATTTTGACGTGAAGCTTTTGAGTGCTGGTAGCTTCAGTCTGCTCTTGTCTTTGTAATTTTAAATTAAAATGCTTGGGTACAACGCCATCTGTTATTTTAGATATGCTTTCTTTAGTTAAAGCACTTGGTTGATTTAAACTAACTTCTAAATCTTCGAAGGATATTTCTAGTAGCTTTGCATAGGCTATTAAGTCTTTAACATTGATATCACGAGAGCCATTTTCCCAGTTTGAGATAGCCTGTCGGCTTAGTTTTAATTGATTTGCTACAAATTCTTGAGTAAACCCCATTGCTAATCTACGCTGTTTTAAAAAGTCACCAATCATAAACATTACCTCTCTTGTGTTAACTTAGTTTTCATTATACTCGCATGAAGTTTATTTTCAATAAAATTCATGAAACAATTTGTTGCGAAGCTGCAAATTAAGATCAGATATTCTTTCGCTATACGAGATGTTTGCATTCAAAAACCTCGAATGTAATTAATAGATATTGTTAAAAGAAATTTAATCAAATTCTTTTAATAATTGACTATATTCAAATCTTAGGCTGTAAAACTCTGCAAGCTCTTTCATTTTGTGTTAAAATAGAGGCAACCGAAATAGAAAAGGAAGAAGCTTATGAAATTTCTAGAGCTCAATAAAAAACGCCATGCGATCAAGCATTTCACTGACCAACCGGTCGATCCAAAGGATGTACGGACAGCTATCGAAATTGCGACCTTAGCTCCAAGTGCTCACAATAGCCAACCTTGGAAATTTGTGGTCGTTCGTCAAAAAAATGAAGAACTGGCAAAATTAGCCTATGGTCCAAACTACGAACAAGTCATGGAAGCACCTGTGACCATCGCCCTCTTTACAGATACTGATTTGCAAAAACGGGCTCGCAAGATTGCGCGTGTCGGTGGGGTGAAAAACTTCACAGATGAGCAGTTGCAATACTTTATGCAAAGTCTTCCTGCTGAGTTTGCGCGCTATGATGCCCAACAGACAAGCGATTACTTGGCTTTGAATGCCGGTCTTGTGGCTATGAACTTAGTGTTGGCTTTGACAGACCAAGGCATTGGAACCAATATTATCTTGGGATTTGATAAATCAAAAATCAATGAAGTATTGGACATCGAAGAGCGTTTCCGTCCGGAGGTTTTGATTACAGTTGGCTATGCGGCTGAAAAAGTAGAGCCAAGCTATCGCTTACCGGTAGATGAAATTATCGAAAAACGCTAAGCTAAAGGGAAAATTAGAAAGCTCGAGGAGGAATTCATGACAAAAGTTGACTTTAAAGCAGAAGTAGAAAAACGTCGCGATGAGATGATGGCTGACCTATACAGCCTCTTGGAAATCAATTCGGAACGCGATGACAGTAAGGCAGATGCAGAGCATCCTTTTGGACCTGGTCCTGTAAAAGCTCTTGAAAAATTCTTGGAAATTGCCAAGCGTGACGGCTATGAAACCAAGAATGTGGACAATTATGCCGGTCACTTTACCTTTGGTGAAGGAGAAGAAGAGCTTGGTATTTTTGCCCATATGGACGTCGTGCCTGCAGGTAGTGGTTGGAAGACCGATCCATACAAACCAGAAATTATCGATGGCAAGCTCTACGCGCGTGGCTCATCTGATGACAAAGGGCCTACAATGGCTTGCTACTATGGCTTGAAGATCATTAAAGATCTAGGACTTCCTGTTTCTAAGCGCGTGCGCTTCGTTGTCGGTACGGATGAAGAATCAGGATGGGGCGACATGGATTACTATTTCAAACATGTCGGACTTCCTGAGCCAGATTTTGGCTTCTCTCCAGATGCGGAATTCCCAATTATCAATGGGGAAAAAGGAAACATCACGGAGTACCTTCATTTTGGAAATGACAACACTGGAAAGGCGAAACTTCACAGCTTTACAGGTGGCCTTCGTGAAAACATGGTGCCAGAATCAGCGACTGCAGTCGTTTCTGGAGAACTCCCTGATCTTGCTGGTTTCTTAGATGCTTTTGCCAAGGAACACCAGCTCAAGTTTGAAATCTCAACAGTAGATGAAGAAACTTATACCGTTACGATCGTTGGGAAATCTGCTCATGGATCCACTCCTGAAGATGGGATCAATGGTGCAACCTACTTAGCGCTTTTGTTGAACCAATTTAATTTTGGTGGCGCTGCTAAGGCTTACCTTCATGTAACGGCTTCGCTGCTTCACGAAGATTTTGCGGGTGAAAAATTAGGCATTGCCCATACAGATGCCAAGATGGGACCATTGAGCATGAATGCAGGTGTCTTCCATTTTGATGAAAGCCAAGCAGACAACACCATTGCATTGAACGTTCGCTACCCTCAAGGGACAGATCCTGAAACCATCAAATTGATCCTTGAAAAGATCGAAGGAGTGGCTACGGTGAGCTTGTCAGCCCATGGTCACACGCCTCACTATGTTCCAATGGATGATGAATTGGTCTCTACCCTCTTGCGTGTTTATGAAAAACAAACAGGTCTCAAAGGCCACGAACAAGTGATCGGTGGAGGTACCTTTGGTCGCCTCTTGAAACGTGGAGTTGCCTTTGGTGCCATGTTCCCAGACTATGTCAATACCATGCACCAAGCCAATGAGTTCGCAGATGTTGAAGATCTCTATCGTGCGGCTGCAATTTACGCAGAAGCCATTTATGAACTAATCAAATAATCCACTACTCGGCCAGTTTTTCTGGCTGAGTTTTTCCATAGAAGGAGGACCTATGTCAAGCATTGAAACCATTAAAGAAGCCATTATGGCAGACCCTCAAAACAAAGAATATACAGAGAAAGGAATCGAGCCACTCTTTGCAGCACCAAGGACTGCTCGCATCAATATTATCGGTCAAGCACCTGGTTTGAAAACGCAAGAAGCGGGAATTTACTGGAAGGATAAGAGTGGTGACCGCCTGCGCGAATGGTTAGGAGTTGACGAAGACACCTTTTACAACTCTGGTCTGTTTGCGGTCATTCCTATGGACTTTTATTTCCCAGGGCATGGAAAATCAGGTGATCTGCCACCACGCAAAGGCTTTGCGGAAAAGTGGCACCCTCAACTTCTCAAGGAGTGCCCAGATATTGAGTTGACTCTCTTGATTGGCCAATACGCCCAAGCTTACTACCTTCATGAAAAGGTGAGCGGCAAGGTAACCGAACGGGTTCATCATTTTAAAGACTATTTGCCAACCTATTTTCCACTGGTGCATCCATCTCCTCGTAATCAGATTTGGATGGCAAAGAATCCTTGGTTTGAGGCAGAAGTAGTGCCAGAATTGCAAGCATTGGTGCAGAAGATTATTCATCAATAAAGGAGAAAGACTGTGGAGGCTTATCAACAAGTGGCTAAAAAGTTGCAAGAGTTGGGGATTACCTATGATGTGGTGGAACACCCACCAGCATTCACGACAGAGCAGGCAGATAGCTATATTGAAGGTCTCGAAGGGGTCCGGACCAAGTCCATGTTTTTGACCAACAAAAAGAAAACCCAATACTATCTGCTCATCATGGATGACAGGAAACCATTGGATATGGATGATTTCAAAGAGCAAGTGGAAGCCAACCGGATCCGCATGGCTTCAGCAGATTCTTTAGCTGAAAAAATGAAATTACTGCCAGGAACGGTTTCTCCATTTGGTTTATTAAACAATGAAGATAAAGATATTCGAGTCTATTTCGATAAAGACATTGTGTCAGAGGAGATCATGACCTTCCATCCCAATACCAATGAAAAAACGATCTTTATTAAAACCCAAGACTTGTTCCGATTTTTAGAGTCAATTAGCTTTAACTATGAAATTCTAACCCTACTATAAACTACCCTATAGGAGAAATCATGAAAGAAATATCATTTAATGACTTTTTAGCAAAGTACCAGGCGGGAGAAATCCAAGTCCTCGACGTCCGCGAGCAGGAAGAGTATGATGCCCGTCATCTGGATGGAGTGACCTTGCTTCCTTTATCAGTGTTAGCAGAACGGTATTCAGAACTAGATAAGAACCAACCCTTTTATGTCATTTGCCGATCGGGCAAACGCTCAGCCCGTGCCTGCCTCTTTTTAGAAAAGAAGGGGTATGATGTGACCAATGTGCAAGGGGGCATGAATGCCTTGGAAGATTAGAAAGTTGTGATAGATTGCAATTTTTTTCAGGAGATATTGCAGGCTATTTCCAGTCTTTCATTGAAAACCAAGTAAAAATTTTGTATAATACCTTTGTATTAACTATTTATAAGGAGATTAACTATGTCAAAACAAGATTGGCTTGATTATTTCGAAGCCGTAAATGGTCGTTCTGCCAGTGCAGAGGAAATTGCTCAAGCTCTTGCTGCGGGTGAATTCCAAGAAGAAGTAGCAGCACCACAAGCCCCTGAGTTTGTCGCAGCACCACAAGAACCAGTTGCAGCTCCGCAAGCCCCTGAGTTTGTCGCAGCGCCACAAGAACCAGTTGCTGCCCCACAAGCCCCTGAGTTTGTCGCAGCACCGCAAGAATCAGTTGCTGCCCCACAAGCTCCTGAGTTTGTCGCAGCACCTCAAGAACCAGTTGCTGCCCCACAAGCCCCTGAGTATACTGCAGCACCACAAGAACCAGCTCCTCAAGCTGCTCCAACCAATGGTCCTGCTTTCCAACAAGCTCCACAACAAGCTTATCAACAACCGGTTCAACCAGGCTACCAACAAAACCCTTATCAAGGTCAACCTTATCCTGCTCAACCTAGTCAATTTGGTGTGGCAGTTGGTGGTTACTGGAGTTGGTTTGTTTCTGCTTTGAAACGCCCAACTGCTGTAAATCAACCAAAAGCGCTCAATGGTATTTTACAATACGTCTTCACTGCTTTTGTAATGACCTTGGCTACCTTCTTTACTGCAAGTGCCTATACAGGTGGTTATGGTGTTGATTTCCGTGCCTTTCTCATCATCTTGATCATGGTCTACTTCAATATCTATGCCTACCAAGTAGCAGGTTTCTTTATCCGTCGTGTCGTTCTTCAAGATAAAGAATATTCATACGGCCGTTCATTTGAAGAGTTTGGACGTTTGTCTGTATACACCTTGCCTATTTCACTATTTGCTTTCTTAGTTGGACTTGTAAAAGCTTTTGAATTCTATAAATTCCTTAACTTCTTGGTCTTCTTCTTGTTCACAATTGGAGCCTTGTATGTAGTTTATCAAGGCTTGAACAAAACGAAATTTAAAGCAGATAAATTCTTATTACTTGTAGCATCCATTGCGATTCTAATTGTTTTTGCAGGCCTTGTTGTATACTTGGATCGTCAAATTTTGGAACAAGCTATTATGGGATCTATTCCAAGTACTCCAAATTTTGGAGACTTGGGTAATTTAGGATACTAATCATATCACAAAGAGGAAGGTGGGGGGACCCACTTTCCCTATTTTATAATAAGGGAGAAGAAATCCATGCAACAAAAATGGGTTGAATTATTTGAAAAAGTGATCGGGCGTAAGCCAACCCCAGCTGAATTTATGGCTGGTAAAGAATCTGGATTTGATTTGAAACAAATTCAGTCTATTGCTGGGAAGGATTTAGAAGCTACACAAGTTTTCTCTGCGCAAGAAGTAGCTGAACCATTAGTCGAAGAAGAAAAGGTTGATCCACTTCTTGCAGCTCGACAAGCTTGGTTGGTGCACTTTAAAGAAACCTATGGACGCAAGCCAAGTCCAGATGAATTTGCTGCAGCCAAGGGCCAAAACTTTGAATATGTGACGGCTCCAGCTGCTGAGCAAGAAGTGTATACTGATTATGCGCAAGAAACTCAGGAGTACACGACACCACAGCCAACTCCATCTTTTATCACAGCTGAGAGTGTACCTGTCTCACCGAAGAAGCAAAAAGCACCGAAAACAAAGAGTGGAAAGAAACTTTCCAAAAAGAAAATTTGGATCATTTCTGCCGTCTCTGTGTTGGTGATTGCCTTAGTCGCAGCCTTCATGTACTTCCGTTCTACGACCAGTGTAGAAGTCACAGCTGATAAATTTATCAAGGCCGTGGATACCAAGGACTATCGCGAAGCAGCCGAATTGCTCTCGACTGGATCGGACAAGTGGACAAAAGATGAAGCAGAAAGTTTCATCACCAGTATGGCCGATCAAGGGATTGATATCGGTAATGAGTTGAACCAAATCATTGATGATGGCGGCGTAGGTGTCTACAAGGATAAATCTAACAACAAGATTTTTGGTCTGGAAAAAGCAGGCAAAAAATTTGGGATCTTCCAAGAATACCGTGTTGCGAACTATCCAATTCAATTTAAGGTGAAAACCAATCTAGATCAAGCCAAGCTAAAAGTTGGCAGTAAAACTATTTCTTTGAAAAAAGAAGGGGTAACAGACATTGGTTCTCTTCATTACAGCAAGACAGATATGGAAGTAACAGCCAAGACAGAAGTTGGTAATGTATCAACGAAAATCCATTTTGATCCGAAAAAGGCTACCAAAAACGAGATTGAGTTGCTGATGAATTCGGAAAAACGCAATTTTGAGATTGAATTTCCAGATGAAGTAGAAAATCCTACAGATGTTAAAGTTATTGTCAATGGCAAAGAAGTGGGCACCAGTACAACTTTTGAAGTAGACTGCATTCCTTATCAAGAAATTGAAGTCCATGCTGTCTTCAATATGAATGGGGAAACCTATTCAACGGAAGAAAGCAAAGTAACAGTTGAAGAGAATGAAAATGATCCAATTGAATTGAAACTTTCCAAAGATACTGCCAAACGAGTTAAGAGTGCTCAGGATGCTAAAAAGGCCAAGGATGCTA
This sequence comes from Streptococcus sp. IMAU 99161, assembly GCF_014435245.1. NCBI lineage: Bacteria > Bacillati > Bacillota > Bacilli > Lactobacillales > Streptococcaceae > Streptococcus > Streptococcus sp. IMAU 99161. The sequence continues at coordinate 507,182 of NZ_JAAPAW010000011.1, forward strand.
AAGAAGAGCAAAATCGGACCTTGGCTGAAGAGTTCTTGAAAGAATACCGTGACGCTGTCTTTAGTTCCGTATCAAACCGTAACAACACCTATTCTAAGTATTATGATACTCAAAGCAAAGCTTACAAAGAAATGGTTGAATTCACAACTGGTGATGGAGTTCGGAAGGCCAAAATTGACTACTATACTCCAGGAGCTTTGGATATTCAAAGCGTAACCGAGGAAAATGGTGTTGTCACGATCAAGACCTATGAAGACTTCACAGTGCATTACACGGATAACCATCCAGATTCACAAAACCGTAGATACAAGACCTATACTTTGAAAAAAGTAGGAGCTAGTTATGTGATTACAGATATTGTCGTCACAAAAGAATCATAGGAGAACCCACATGAAAGCAAGATTTTCTAAATTAACCTTGGTGACAGTTGCCTTGTTAAGTCTGACAGCTTGCTCCCAATCTAAACCAGATGCTTCGAAATCTTCTGCCAAAGAAGTGACTAAGCAAACTTCCACCAAGTCTTCTGCTAAAACATATACTGTCACAGATGGTAGTAAGAAAGGTAGCGGTGAAGCCTCCTCTAAGGCTGGCAAGCCGGATGTTAAACTGGACGCTGGTGTGACCTACAATGGGTCTTACTATAGTGTTAAAGGGAAATATGGCGAGGTGATGATTGCCAACAAGCACTATCCCTTGTCACCAGATTTTAACCCTGGAGAAGACCCAAAAGCTGTGGCAGCCCTTCATGAATTGATCGCTGCCATGCAGGCGGAAGGCTACCCAATTAGTGATCAATACAGTGGTTTTAGGAGTTATGAGACCCAAGTTGGGCTCTACCAAAACTATGTCAATCAAGACGGCCAAGCAGCTGCCGACCGGTATTCAGCAAGACCTGGCTATAGTGAGCACCAAACAGGTTTGGCCTTCGATTTAATCGATACGAGTGGTAATCTCGTAACAGAACCAGGACCAAGTAAATGGTTGCTCAAGAATGCAGCAAAATACGGATTTGTCGTTCGTTACCAAGAAGGAAAAGAAAAGGTAACTGGCTATGTACCAGAAAGCTGGCATCTTCGCTACATCGGAAAAGAAGCCCAAGAGATTGCTGACTCAGGTTTGAGTTTAGAAGAATATTACGGCTTCACCGGTGGTGATTACGTAGATAAATAAAAGAGAGTGGGACAGCAATCGGTCATTCGTTAGAATTCGATTTCGTCGTCCCACCTCCGCACAGTTGAGTAGGGCTGTAAAAGCTGATGAAATCAGCGCAGTAGAGCCCACTCAACAACTGCGTCTTGCTCGACAATCCAAAAATAATTGAGAGGCTAGGACTTTTGTCCCAGCCTCTTTTATTCAATTGATTTTAGAAATTTATCGAGTTCTTTTTGGTTCCTTAATTCGTAGAATTTCTGAGGAAAGGTTTGACGGATTCTCTTATATCTTGCTAGTGCTGTCTGGCGCCGTCCCTTCCAGAGAACCCAGCTGATAAATTCCCAGTCAAACTTTTCGGGACAACCTGGAGCCATGCTTTCTCTAGTTTTATGACGGTATTTTAGATAACGTTTGAAAGCTCGATAGAGGCAGTTCCAACGAGAAAAGTTAAGAAAGATAATGTGGTCGGCTTGCTCCATTCTTTCCTCATAACAGCACCATGAGTAATTGCCATCAATGACCCAGTCTCTATGAACGCTCAGAAACTGTTTCATCTCTTCCTCCATCCAGTCCCGGTCACTGTCTATCCAACCCGGTTGAAATTGAAGGGTATCCATATGAAGCTTGGGGATGGAGTAGTGGCGAGATAAGGCTCCAGCCAAGGTGGATTTGCCTGCTCCAGAATAGCCGATAATCGCGATTTTCATGAGGCTCTCCTTAAAATTTTTGCACAAAAAAAGCTCCGTAGAGCTCATTTTGTATGCAATTCTTGATTAGCCAAGTTTTGCTGCAAGACGTGCTTTATCACGACCAGCTTTGTTCTTGTGGATCAAACCTTTAGTTTCTGCTTTATCGATAGCTGAGCTAGCAGCGCGGTAAAGTTCTTCAGATGGGTTTTCTTCAAAAGCTTTGATTGCAGTACGCATAGCTGATTTTTGAGCTGAGTTTTTTTCGTTTTGTTTAACGTTCAATTCAGCGCGTTTAATAGCTGATTTAATGTTTGCCAAGTTATTCACCTCCATTGATAATCTAACTATCTCATTATATATGAAAAGTTAAGATTTGACAAGCCTAAAATGGCTTTTCCTTAAAAAAGTGGCTCTGAAACAGGAATTAGTTAGCGCTTTAGATAGATTTCATCGATTTCATGGTTGGTGGCTTTATGGAGGATCAGATCGACCCGGTTTCTGGTTGGTTGGATGTAATGCTGCAGATTGACCAGATTAATGGATTCCCAGACCTGGTGCGCCATCTCTAGGACTTCTTCGAGAGGTTGCTTTGTAAAGCGATAATAGTAGTTTTTGGGATCATTATGGGCCAGTTTGAGGAGCTTTTGGAAGCGATCAATATACCAAGACTCGATATCATCCACCGCAGCATCTACATAGATGGAAAAGTCAAAGAAATCTGTCATGTAGAGATTGTCATTTTGCGGATTTTGAAAGACATTGATCCCTTCGACGATGACAAAATCAGCAGGTGAAATCGTCTGTTTCTCATCTGGGACAATATCATAAATCTCGTGGGAGTAGACGGGAATCTCAACACTCTTATTATTCTTAATTTGGTTGAGAAAATGAAGAAGCAACTCCATATCATAACTTTCAGGAAAGCCCTTGCGGTTGAGGAGACCTTGCTCCTTTAGGGTCTGGTTCGGATAGAGAAAGCCATCTGTTGTGACCAATTCGACGCTTGAGCCTGCAAAGGTCCGTGACAGAAGAATCTGTAGCAAACGACTAGTGGTTGATTTGCCAACAGCGACACTGCCTGAAACGCCAATGATGAAAGGTTGACCTTCACTTGGCTTTTGAAGGAAAATCCCCTTTGAAAAGGCCAGGTCTTCTTTAGAGCGCTTGTAAATCCCGATTAAGTTGGTTAAAGGAAGGTAGACGTCGCGCACATCCTGTAGGTTAATTCGGTCGTTAAAACTCTTGATGGAGTTGAGCTCAGTTTGTGAGAGAGGTGGGGTGGTTTTGCGGTGTAATTGCTGCCAGGTTTCTCTGCTGATTTTTTCAAAATGTAGAAATTCTTTGTCCATATGTCCCTCCTATGCAGTCTTTAGTATACCAATTTTTGGAAGTCGTGTAAACGGTTCAAAAATGATTTTATTTATGATAAAATGACTTTATGAGTAAAATGTATTTCGATGTGAACCCAGATGCATCTCATGATATTCATGATCTTGCAGTTGTTTTACTGGGACAAAAGATGAATTTCTATACGGACGCAGGTGTCTTTAGTAAAAAAATGATTGACTTTGGGAGCCAAGTTCTTTTGTCGACCCTTGATTTTTCAAAGGGAGAAAGCGTCCTTGATGTTGGATGTGGCTATGGTCCGATTGGCCTGTCTCTTTCGAAGGCGCAGGGAGTTGTTGTGACGATGGTAGATGTGAACGAGCGAGCACTGGAACTAGCTCAAAAAAATGCGGCTCGCAATCAAGTGGAAGCGCAAATCTTTTCGTCTAACGTCTATGAAGCAGTGGAAGGGGTCTTTGACCATGTGATTAGTAATCCTCCCATTCGTGCAGGTAAAAAGGTGGTTCATCAGGTGATCACAGGCAGTGTTGACCATTTGAAACCAGGTGGAGATTTGACCATTGTCATTCAGAAAAAACAAGGAGCTCCAAGTGCCAAAGCCAAGATGGAAGAAACTTTCGGCAATTGTGAGATCGTAAAAAAAGACAAGGGTTACTATATTTTAAGAAGTGAGAAAGAAGTATGCGCGCAGTAGATATCATTCAGAAGAAACGGGATGGCCTTGCCTTAAGTAAAGATGAAATTGACTGGTTGATTGAAGGTTACGTGTCTGGAAGTGTTCCAGACTACCAGATGGCCGCCTTTGCAATGGCGGTCTATTTTAAAGGGATGACGACAGAAGAAATCTCTCATTTGACCATGAAGATGGTGGAAACAGGCCAACAGTTTGATCTATCTGCTATTCCGGGAATCAAGGTTGACAAGCACTCAACGGGAGGTGTCGGAGACAAGGTAACCTTGGTCTTGGTGCCTTTGGTTGCAAGTTTTGGGGTGCCTGTCGCCAAGATGAGTGGGCGTGGTCTGGGCCACACTGGCGGAACCATTGACAAATTGGAATCCATCAAAGGCTTCCAGATTGAGCGAAGCCAAGAAGAATTTATCCAACAGGTACAAGCAATCGGCCTTTCTGTCATTGGCCAATCGGACCAACTGGTAAAGGCTGATAAACTCTTGTATGCTCTTCGTGATGTTACCGCAACGGTAGATACCATTCCCCTGATTGCAAGTTCTGTTATGAGTAAGAAAATTGCGGCAGGAGCAGATGCGATTCTCCTAGATGTGACGGTGGGCGAAGGAGCCTTCATGAAAACTATCGAAGATGCTCGTCGCTTGGCTCGAACCATGGTAGATCTTGGAAATGCAGTTGGTCGTAAGACCGTTGCAGTTATTACCGATATGAGCCAGCCTTTGGGAACCAGTATTGGCAACCGTTTAGAGATTTTGGAAGCCCTTGACATTCTCAAAGGTCAGGGTAGAGAAGACGTGACAAGCTTCATCTGTGAATTAGCTCAAATCATGTTGCAATTGGCCCATGTGGACCAGTCGATTGAAGCCATTCACGAACATTTAACCAATGGGCTTGCTTTGAAAAAATTTGAAGAGATGGTCGAGGCACAAGGCGGGAACTTAGAAGATCTGTATCGCCCAGTCAAAGTAGATCAGGTGCTAGAAGTGACAGCGGATCAAGACGGAGTCATTGCTGCTTTGCCTGCTATGGATTTTGGCTTGTTTGCCATGAGACTTGGTGCAGGGCGGGCGGTCAAGTCGGATCCTCTGGATCATGAAACTGGAATTGTCTTTGATAAAAAGGTAGGAGAGCCCGTCAGAAAAGGCGAACGAATCGCTCGGATCTACATGAATGAAAAAAATTCACAAGAAAGCGTTACAGATTTCAAAAAAAATGTTAAAATATTAGATAAGGCTGAAAACGTTAAAGAAATTATTGAGATAATATCTTAAACAACTCAGGAGATTGTATGAAGTTAAATAAATATATTGATCACACTCTTTTAAAACCAGATGCACAACAAGATCAAATCGAAAAACTGATTGAAGAAGCGAAGTCTTATGATTTTGCTAGCGTCTGTGTCAATCCTACATGGGTCAATTTTGCAGCAGAGGGCTTGCGAGATTCAGACGTTAAAGTATGTACGGTAATTGGTTTTCCTTTGGGAGCGACTACCCCATTTGTCAAAGCCTTTGAAACAAAGAATGCGATTCAAAATGGGGCCGATGAGATTGATATGGTCATCAACATCGGTGCCTTAAAGTCTAAGAATTTAGCACTAGTTGAGGACGATATTCAAGCAGTGGTCGAAGCAAGTGGTGACAAGGTGGTCAAAGTCATCATCGAGACTTGCCTCTTAACTGATGACGAAAAAATTGCTGCTTGTCAGATTGCCAAGTCAGCTGGAGCTGATTTTGTCAAAACCTCAACTGGATTTTCTACAGGTGGAGCAACAGTGGCAGATGTAGCCTTGATGCGGCAAACTGTCGGACCAGATATGGGTGTCAAAGCTTCTGGTGGAGCTCGTTCTTACGAAGATGCTCTGGCCTTTATTGAAGCGGGAGCGACTCGAATCGGTACCTCTTCAGGTGTAGCGATCGTGGAAGGAAAATTAGCGCATGGCGACTACTGAGCTGATTAATTTGGCAGTAGAAGTGAGCCAGCAGGCTTATGTGCCCTATTCTCATTTCCCGGTTAGTGCAGTCCTTGTGACCAAGGATGACCAAATCTATACGGGTGTGAATATTGAAAATGCAAGTTTTGGGTTAACCAATTGTGGAGAGCGTACGGCGATCTTTAAGGCAGTTTCTGAGGGGGCTCGCTCCTTTAAAGAATTAATTGTTTATGGACAGACAGAAAAGCCAATTTCCCCATGTGGTGCCTGTCGCCAAGTTATGGCCGAGTTTTTTGAGCCAGATCTTCCGGTGACCTTAGTTTCTAAAGATAAATCGACGGTCGTGATGACGGTCAAGGAATTACTTCCATATTCCTTTACAGACCTTAGCTAGTAGGGCCTGTGAGGCGGTCTTTTGACCCTTTCAATACTTTGCAACAATGTTGCACAAAAATTTAGGAGGTTCAGTAATGAACAAGAAACAATGGCTAGGCCTTGGTCTAGTAGCTGTCGCTGCTATCGGACTTGCAGCATGTGGAAACCGTGCTTCTAAGAAAGGTAGCGCAAACTCAGATGCTAAAACAGATTTGAAAGCTGCTATCGTAACCGATACTGGTGGTGTGGATGATAAATCATTCAACCAATCTGCTTGGGAAGGTTTGCAAGCTTGGGGTAAAGCAAACGGACTTTCAAAAGGGAATGGATTTGATTACTTCCAATCACAAGACGAGTCTCAATATGCGACAAACCTTGATGAAGCTGTTTCTAATGACTACAAATTGATCTTTGGTGTTGGTTTTGCCTTGAGCGACTCTGTTAAAAAAGCTGCAAAAGACAACGAAGATGTGAACTACGTCATCATCGATGACCGTATTGAAGGACAAAAGAACGTAGCGTCTGCTGTCTATGCTGATAACGAATCTGGTTACCTTGCAGGTGTCGCAGCTGCGAAAACAACTAAAACAAAACATGTTGGTTTCGTAGGTGGTATGGAAAGTGAAGTTATCACACGTTTCCGCGCTGGATTTGAAGCTGGTGTTAAATCTGTTGACCCTTCTATCAAAGTTCAAGTAGACTACGCTGGTTCATTCGGTGACTCTGCTAAAGGTAAAACAATTGCTGCTGCTCAATATGCTGCAGGTGCAGACGTGATCTACCAAGTAGCTGGTGGTACTGGTGCTGGTGTCTTCTCTGAAGCAAAAGACTTGAACGAAAAGAAAAATGAAGATGAAAAAGTTTGGGTTCTTGGTGTTGACCGTGACCAAAAAGCTGAAGGTGAATACACTTCTAAAGATGGTAAAAAATCAAACTTTGTATTGGCTTCAAGCTTGAAGAAAGTCGGAGAATCTGTTAAAGACTTGGCTAAGAAAACTGCCGATAGTAAATTCCCTGGTGGTAAAGTGATTACTTATAGCTTGAAAGATGGTGGTGTCGATTTGACAACTGACAACCTTTCTGCAGATGCTAAAAAAGCTGTCGAAGATGCCAAAGCTAAAATTCTTGACGGTTCACTTAAAGTTCCTGAAAAATAATGTTTGATTGGATCGGCCCGACCTTCATGGGCCGTTTCTTTTAAATTGAGACATTTTTGTCTCAATAAAATCTGTCAGTTCCACTAACAGGTTTTATTGAAATAAAAATAGTTTGAAAGGAAACACACCACATGACACAACAATATGTCATTGAAATGCGTGAAATTACCAAAAAATTTGGTGAATTTGTAGCAAATGATAAGATTAATCTTCAATTGCGCAAAGGTGAAATTCACGCACTTCTTGGAGAAAACGGTGCAGGGAAATCTACCTTGATGAATATGCTGGCTGGTTTGTTGGAACCAACGAGTGGAGACATCTTGGTGAATGGGGACCCTGTTACCCTTGACTCACCTTCAAAAGCTGCCTCTTTAGGGATCGGAATGGTGCACCAACACTTTATGTTGGTTGAAGCCTTTACGGTTGCTGAAAATATCATCCTTGGTTCCGAAACCACCAAGCATGGTGTATTGGATCTTAAGCAAGCCAGTGAGGATATTCTGGCCTTGTCAAAAAAATATGGTTTGGCGGTGGATCCAAATGCGAAAGTTGAAGACATTTCAGTTGGTGCGCAGCAGCGTGTGGAAATTCTAAAAACCCTCTATCGTGGAGCTGACATCTTGATCTTTGATGAACCGACAGCGGTATTGACCCCTGCGGAAATCGAAGAATTGATGACGATCATGAAAAACTTAGCGAATGAAGGAAAGTCTATCATCCTGATTACGCACAAGTTGGATGAAATTCGTGCGGTTTCGGATCGTGTTACAGTTATTCGTCGTGGTAAATCCATTGAAACAGTTGATATAGCAGGTGCTACCAACCAAGACCTGGCTGAAATGATGGTCGGTCGATCTGTTTCCTTCAAAACGGAGAAAGGTCCTTCTCAGCCAAAAGAAGTCGTCTTGTCGATTGAAAACTTAGTTGTGAATGAAAATCGTGGGATTCCAGCTGTGAAGAATCTATCCTTGGAACTTCGTGCTGGTGAAATTGTTGGGATCGCAGGGATTGATGGCAATGGTCAGTCTGAGCTGATCCAAGCCATTACAGGTCTTCGAAAGGTTAAATCTGGTTCGATCAAGATTAAAGGCAAGGAAGTGGTGGGACTTCGTCCCCGTCAAATCACTGAGATGAAGGTTGGGCACGTTCCTGAGGACCGTCATCGGGATGGTTTGGTCCTTGATATGATGATCTCTGAAAATATTGCCCTTCAAACTTACTACAAAGAACCTCTTAGCAAGAATGGGATTCTCAACTATCCAAAGATTACTTCATACGCTAAGAAATTGATGGAAGAATTTGACGTTCGTGCAGCCAGCGAGGTGGTACCAGCTAAGGCACTTTCTGGAGGAAACCAACAAAAGGCGATTATTGCCCGTGAAATTGATCGTGACCCAGATCTTTTGATTGTTAGCCAACCAACTCGTGGGTTGGACGTTGGGGCGATTGAATACATCCATAAACGGTTGATTCAAGAGCGGGATAATGGTAAAGCTGTCCTCGTTGTTAGCTTTGAATTGGATGAAATTTTGAATGTTTCTGACCGTATTGCGGTGATTCATGATGGGAAGATCCAAGGGATCGTGACCCCTGAAACAACCAATAAACAAGAACTTGGAATCCTCATGGCAGGTGGAGAAGTGAAGGAGGAAGCATCAAATGAATAAGAATCTAAAACAAATTGCGGTTCCATTGGTGTCCGTCCTCTTAGGATTGGTTTTAGGAGCCGTTATCATGTGGGCTTTCAGCTACGATGCCCTTTGGGGATACGAATTGCTGTTCAAGAAAGCCTTTGGTTCGATTAAGAGTTGGGGAAATATTTCCCGCGCCATGGGGCCACTGATTTTAGTTGCTCTTGGATTTTCAGTAGCTAGCCGGGCCGGTTTCTTTAACGTTGGACTTCCTGGTCAGGCTTTTGCAGGATGGATCATGGCGACTTGGTTTGCCCTTTCCTTCCCAAATATGCCTCGCTTACTGATGATTCCGATGACCGTTTTGATTGCGGCTATCGCAGGTGGATTTATTGGAGCGATTCCTGGTTTCCTTCGTGCCTATCTCGGAACCAGTGAGGTCATCATCACCATTATGATGAACTACATTGTTCTCTATGGAGGAAATGCCTTGATTCATAGCTTCCCAGCTTCCTTGATGAAAAACAAGGACTCAACCGTTGATGTGGGAGCCAACGCTGTCTACCAGACGGAGTGGTTGCGTAATTTGACAGACAAATCACAAATGAACATCGGGATCTTCTTTGCCATCATCGCAGTGGTGGTCATCTGGTTCTTGATGAAGAAAACAACACTCGGTTTTGAAATCCGTGCCGTTGGTCTCAATTCCAATGCGGCTGAATATGCTGGTATGTCAGCAAAACGGACTATCATCCTTTCTATGATTATTTCTGGTGCCCTTGCTGGTATTGGTGGGGTTGTAGAAGGTCTTGGTATTTACTCAAATGTATACGTTCAAGCCAGCTCAATGAGTGTTGGATTTAACGGAATGGCCGTTGCCCTTCTTGCCATGAATTCGCCAATTGGTATTCCATTTGCGGCCTTCTTGTTTGGAGCGCTTCAAATTGGGGGAGTTGGTATGAAGCCAGCTGCCATCCCTGAAGAAGTCGTTCAAATTGTTACAGCATCCATTATCTTCTTTGTATGTGCACACTACATTATCGAAAAGATGCTGTCCATGCGTTCAGCTAAAAAAGGAGGAGCAAACTAATGAGTATTGTAACGATTTTAAGTATTCTTGTTTCCTCTATGATTGTGTATGCAGCACCGCTGATCTTCACAAGTATCGGAGGGGCTTACTCAGAACACGCTGGGGTTGTTAACGTTGGTCTTGAGGGGATCATGGTCATGGGAGCCTTTGCGGGAATTCTCTTCAATTTGAATTTTACCTCTACATTTGGAAAATTCACGCCATGGGCATCCTTGTTCGTCGCAGCTATCATTGGGATTCTCTTCTCCTTGATTCATGCGGTGGCTACGGTTCACTTCCGTGCGGACCACATTGTCTCTGGGACAGTCTTGAACTTGATGGCAACACCATTAGCTGTCTTTCTTGTCAAAGCCATCTATAACAAGGGGCAAACAGATAATATTCAATTTGGATTTGGGAAAACATCGATCCCAGTTTTATCAAATATTCCTGTTATCGGCGATATCTTCTTCAAGGGGACTAGCCTGATTGGATGGGTTGCCATTCTCTTCTCATTTGTTGCATGGTTTATCATGTTCCAAACCAAATTTGGTTTGCGCTTGCGTTCTGTAGGGGAACACCCACAAGCAGCAGATACTTTGGGAATCAATGTCTACAAGATGCGCTATTTCGGTGTCATGATTTCAGGTGCCCTTGCAGGGATCGGCGGAGCCATTTATGCGCAGTCAGTTTCCGTCAACTTTGCTGCAACGACCATTGTTGGACCTGGATTCATCGCCCTTGCCGCTATGATTTTCGGGAAATGGAACCCAATCGGTGCCATGCTGGCCAGTCTCTTCTTTGGGGCTTCCCAAAGTTTGGCCGTTATCGGGAACCAATTGCCATTGCTTAAAGGGATCCCACCCATTTACTTGCAAATTGCACCTTACGTCTTGACCATGGTTGTCTTGGCTGCCTTCTTTGGACAAGCCGTTGCGCCAAAAGCAGATGGTGTCAACTATATTAAATCTAAATAATACGAAGAGAGAGGTTGGGACAAAATGAACTGCTCCCAGTCAAGTAGACAATGAAATAATAAAAGATTAAGCAACGGCCTTGTTCCTCAATT
>NZ_JAAPAW010000012.1:0-40320 GCF_014435245.1 Streptococcus sp. IMAU 99161
ACGTCTGCATCCACTTTGCGTCCAAGTTCTTCAGAAAGGGCGAAAGCTTCTTGGTTTTCAGGGTTTGGAGATTTAACAGTAGAGAAGTCTGGGTCTGGTACAGCCTGTGCTTCAACCACTTGAACTGCTTCAAATCCTGCTTGTGCAAGGGCACGACGAGCTAACATTTCACCTGTACCATGAAGAGGGGTGTAAACAATCTTCATGTCACGACCGTATTCATTGATCAAGTCTTGGTTGATGTTAACGCCTTTCACTTCTTTCAAATATTCAGCGTCGACGTTTTCACCAATAACTTCAATCAAGCCGTTAGCTTTGCTTTCTTCAAGGTCGGCCAATTGCACAGTGAAAGGATTTTCAATCGCACGGATGTAATCTGTCAATGCATCCGCATCTGCTGGTGGCATTTGTCCACCGTCTTCGCCGTAAACCTTGTAACCATTAAATGGAGCAGGATTGTGGCTAGCGGTCACCATGATCCCAGCAAATGTGTGAAGATGACGAACAGCAAATGACAATTCAGGTGTTGGACGAAGGCTTTCAAATACGTAAGATTTGATGCCGTGTGCAGCCAATACTTGAGCAGATTCAAAAGCAAACTCAGGAGAGAAATGGCGGCTATCGTAAGCAATGGCAACACCGCGTTTCTTTGCTTCCTCGCCTTTAGAGTCGATCAATTGGGCCAAGCCTTCAGTTGCTTGACGAACCACATAGATATTAATCCGGTTAGTACCAGCCCCAATATAGCCACGCATACCAGCTGTACCGAACTCTAGGTTGGTATAGAAGGCATCTTCTTTGGTTTTTTCATCCATTGCGACCAACTCATCCCGAAGGTAAGCTGGTAATGAAGCAAAATCGAGCCATTTTTGGTAGTTTTCTTGATAAGACATAGCATTCTCCTTAATCTTTTTAAACGCTTTCATTATAGCAAATTTTTTCACAAATTTCTAGCTTCAAATGTAAAAGCCTTCAAATTTACAGTCTTGGAATTTTTCCAATATAAAATGGCTAAGGCAAAGCGGCCTTAACCATTTAGATTTATTTTAGTTTTTCCAAAGATGGAACAATTGCTGAGGTTAAAAGAACTGTCGCTATGACTTCAATCAAAGAGTTGGTCGATACAATCAAAGCAAGAAAGTGTTGGATTCCTCCGCTAAAGCTAGCTCCGAAGAAGAAGTAAATACCGCTTAAGACAAAGACGGTATTGGTCATGGAGCCAACGACGGCAGCTGTGACAAGTCCTGCGCGATTGCGTAAGAATTTGTAGACAAAGTAAGGTGTCACACCGATCAGGATCCGCGGAATGAGAGCAATAACAAGAGAGTAGAGGTTTCCGTGTGGGACAAAGGGACTAAAGAGGTAGCTTGCAGGAGTCAAGACCACGGTGTTCATGGTCACGCTAAAGAGTCCCATGAGGAGTCCTAAGATAGCTCCAGTTCGTGGACCATATATGATAGAGGCGATCACGACAGGAATATGAACCAAGGTCGGCTGGATACCGGATGGTACGAACTGCAAAACTAAAGAAGTCACAAAGTGAATGGTGATCATTACCGCAAAAAAGATGGCGATTCGCGAAATAGAAGATGACTTTCTCATAAACAATTCTCCTTAACAGCTTCTACAATAGTTTCTACAGACGCTAGAGCTCCAGAACCTTTGTCCCCACAAGCAAGAACAGCATCACGAGGTTGGATAATCTGGTAACCATAGTCTTGTAAGAGTTTTAGATTTCGTTGGGTAGCGGGATGTTCTAACATTTTGGTATTCATAGCGGGAGCTAGTAATTTTTTAGTGGTTTGAGGCAAAGCTAGAGCTGTGCTTGTGACCATATTATCTGCAAGTCCAATGGCCAATTTGGCAATAGTATTGGCGCTGGCAGGGGCGATCAAAAAAAGATCGGTCTCTTTTCCGATGTCGATGTGTTCGATCCTTTTAGGATCGTCCTCCAGCAAAACATCTAGTCCAACTGGATGTTTTGAAAGAACTTGTAAGGTCAAAGGGGTGATAAATTTTTGGGCAGCAGGTGTCATCAAGACCTTGACCTCAAGGCCTAATTTGGTCAATTGACTAGTAATATCTGCTGCTTTATAGGCAGAGATACTGCCGGTAACAGCTAAGGTGATCTGTGTCATAAATTTCCTTTACTCGATTGAATCTAAGACCATTTCTGCAATTTCAGATTTGGTAGAAGCCTGTAGAACCTGATCACTCGTCACTAAATAAGCTTGATGCTGACCATTTTGGATCTGTCTAAGATCATTTGCAACGATCATGCTGGCATGGTTCTTCACCAGACTCTCACGCGCCACTTGAATCAACTCTTCAGCAGAAACTGCAACCAAGAGTTTAAAACCAATCAGTTGAATAGCAGGATTCCATTCTTTTACGAGGGAGATGATCTTTGGTGTTTTCTTTAAAAAGAGAACCTGGTAGTCATCTTTTGAAGAAATCTTGGTCTCCTGATTTTCTTGGTGGAGAAAGGTCGATAGATCTCGCGCTTTTGCTGCTTCATCAAGTCCTGTCATGTAAACCGGTGTGTAGTCTGAAACGGCCATAGCGTGGATCAAGACCTGATGTTGCGGAACGTCCTGTTTCATTTGAGCAAGAAGCTCTTCAACATTCCTGATCAACGAGATTCGAAGATCTGGATGAGGTGCAGGTTTCAGAGCAGTAGGCGTAGTGATCAAGGTCACCTGATGTCCCTTTGCAAGAGCTATTTCTGCAAGGATTTTCCCTAGGCTCCCGGTGGAATGATTGGTGATCGAACGAACGCTATCAATGGCTTCACTGGTCCCGCCAGATGTGATTAAAATATGCATACGCCTATTTTACACAAAAAGGATACGTAAGTAAAGATTTGAACAGCCTTTTGGATATTAAGATGGAAAAAAGCCCCTTTGTCGCTATCAAAATAGTTAGGTGCTCCTTGTATTAAGTGGTACATTTAGAAGGACTAATCAATAAAAAGCGAACAAAAAATTCAAAATTTATAAAAAGAATGTTATTTTCGCGAATTTTAGGTATAATGGAGGTATCAAATAAAGAGGAGTATCCCCTAATGAAAACAGATATCGAGATTGCTCAAAGTATTGAATTAAAACCAATTGTGGACGTCGTTGAAAAAATCGGTTTGGATAGTGACGATTTGGAATTGTACGGGAAATACAAGGCGAAATTAAGTTTTGATAAGATTCGTGAAGTTGAGAAAAATCCTGTAGGGAAGCTCATTTTGGTGACTGCTATCAACCCAACCCCAGCTGGTGAAGGAAAATCAACTATTACCATCGGTTTAGCGGATGCTTTGAATAAAATCGGCAAGAAAACCATGATTGCCATTCGCGAACCTTCCTTAGGTCCGGTTATGGGGATCAAGGGAGGAGCTGCTGGAGGTGGCTATGCCCAAGTTCTTCCAATGGAAGATATTAACCTTCATTTCACAGGGGATATGCATGCCATTACAACGGCTAATAATGCCCTTGCAGCTTTGATTGACAATCATTTGCATCAAGGAAATGAACTAGGAATTGACCAACGTCGCATTATCTGGAAACGGGTTGTGGATTTGAATGACCGTGCCCTTCGCCATGTGACAGTCGGTCTTGGAAGCCCCCTAAATGGGATCCCGCGGGAGGATGGATTTGATATTACCGTTGCTTCTGAAATTATGGCCATTCTTTGCTTGGCAACAGATATCGAAGACTTGAAACGTCGCTTGGCCAATATCGTTATCGGTTACCGCTATGATCGCACGCCAGTCTATGTCCGTGACTTGGAAGTAGAGGGCGCCCTTGCCTTACTATTGAAAGATGCGATCAAGCCAAACTTGGTTCAGACCATCTATGGAACTCCTGCCTTTGTTCACGGGGGTCCATTTGCCAATATTGCCCATGGATGTAACTCTGTATTAGCAACGACAACAGCTCTTCATTTAGCTGACTATACGATTACAGAAGCAGGATTTGGTGCTGACCTTGGTGCTGAAAAATTCTTGGACATTAAAACTCCAAACTTACCTACTTCACCAGATGCAGTAGTGATCGTAGCGACACTTCGTGCCCTTAAGATGAACGGTGGTGTAGCCAAAGATGCTTTGACAGAAGAAAATGTAGAAGCAGTACGAGCTGGATTTGCTAACTTGAAACGTCACGTGGAAAATATTCGCAAGTTCGGTATTCCTGCTGTAGTGGCCATCAACGAATTTGTCACTGATACAGAAGCAGAAATTGCTGCCCTGAAAGAATTGTGTGCTGAAATCGACGTGCCAGTTGAGTTGGCTAGTGTATGGGCCAATGGTGCCGATGGCGGGGTAGACCTTGCTGAAACACTGGTCAAGACCATTGAAACAAGTCCAGCAAACTTTACACGTCTCTATGACAACAACCTTTCTGTGGAAGAAAAAATTGAAACCATCGTTACTGAAATCTATCGCGGAGTCAAGGTGAACTTTGAGAAGAAAGCTAAGACCCAAATTGCTCAAATCGTCAAAAATGGTTGGGATAAACTTCCAATTTGTATGGCTAAAACTCAGTACAGTTTCTCAGACAACCCAAATGCTTTGGGAGCTCCTGAGAACTTTGAAATTACCATTCGTGAAGTGGTACCAAAACTCGGTGCAGGCTTTATCGTTGCTCTTACAGGTGATGTGATGACCATGCCAGGACTTCCAAAACGTCCAGCTGCTTTAAATATGAATGTGGCGGCTGACGGAACTGCGGTTGGTTTGTTCTAATAGCTATCTATCAAAAAACAACTTCTGTTCAATTGAGCGGAAGTTGTTTTGTTCTTGTTTAAAAAATTGTTATTAGGCAAGGAGTTGGTACCTGATCTTTCGATAGGTTACGATGAGCTGCAAAGTCATAGGGATCCAAATAAGGGGCTCACAGAAGATAACCCCCATGTAGCCGGTGTACGGAATAATAAAAACAACGAAGAAAATTTTACCAAACAATTCAATGAAACTAGATGTGAGAGGGGTCAACTTTTTGCCCATACCCTGTAGGGCATTTCTCAGGATAATGAGACTCGCTAAAATAGGGTAAAAACAAGAGCTGATCTGAAGGTATAGACTAGCATTTGCAATGAGATCTGGATTTGACGAGCCAGAAATAAAGCTGGTTAAAGACGGACTTGTAAAGAATAGAAGAGCAGCAACTAAGACAGACCAACCCCAAGAAAGAAGGTTGGTAATGGTAATGCCTTTTTTGATCCGCTGGAATTGCTCTGCTCCAAAATTCTGCGAGATAAAGGTTGTGATACTTGAGGCAATCGCTGTAATCGGTAAAACGGCAAAGGACATGATGCGACGGGCTGCGACCTGGGCACTGATAATGGTTGTCCCAAGCTGATTAATAGCGGATTGGAGGATCACCGTTCCGATCGAAACGATGGAAGTCATGAGGCCCATGGCAAGGCCCTGACTTAGTAAATCCTGATAAAGCTCCTTGTCCCAAATAAAATCTTTGCGATGTGGAAGCAGAAAAGGGACCTTCTTACGAATATAGAGGAGACAAAGAAGGGCCGAAATGCCCTGAGCGATGATGGTCGCAATCCCTGCTGACTGGACGCCCCAATGAAGTTGGGTGATAAAGTAGAGGTCAAGAAAAATATTTAAAACCGCCGCGACCATCAAAAAATATAGAGCTGCTAAGCTATCGCCCACAGCGCGCAGAAGTCCTGCACAAAGGTTGTAGGCAAAGGTGACTGCCACGCAGTTGACGATGGTTGAAATATAGAGATAGGCTTGCCCAATAATACTAGAAGGGGTTCCTAAAAACTCAAGCAAGGGATAGAGTCCAAAATAACCAAGAAGCATGACCACTAAGCTTAAACCTCCTCCAATCACAGCTGTAGCTGCGACTGACTTTCGTAATTGATCCAAGCGATTGGCCCCGTAATTACGGGCAATGATGATTCCCATTCCGTTTCCCACACCAAGAGCAAAGCCAATGATCAAATCAAAAATTGCAGCAGTAGACCCCACAGCTGCCAAGGATTTGGAGCCTAAAAAATGGCCGACAATCATGACGTCTGAAGCATTGTAGAGCTGCTGGAAAATATTGGATAGAAGAATTGGAAAGGCAAACCTCAAAATAGCAGGCAAAATCGGACCGTGAATTAGGTCCACACGTTGAATTCTTTTCATAGTGTCATTATATCAACTTTGTCTATCAGCTACAAGCCTTGATTCTTGAATGCCCTTACATTTTTTGGTATAATCAGGGTAGAAATGGAGGCTTTATGAGCTTAACAAGTCAGTTGATCACTTCGGATTTTCCGGATTTAGACAAGGTCGAACGCTTAAATATCGAAGCTTTCCCCGAAGAAGAACGAATTCCCTTGGATGAATACCTGCGCTACACTCACAATGAAGATGCGCACTTCTTTGCTTTTTACAATGAGGAGGAATTCGTTGGATTTGCATTTGCAATTTCAAACGCCAAGGCTTTTTATGTCAGTTTTTTCGCTATCATGCCACATTTACGTAGTCATGGTTATGGTAAGGAGATCATTGACAAACTGGTCGAATTTTATGAACGGACCATGCTGTTAGAGGTCGAGCGTTTGGATGAAGAATGTGACAATCTAGAGCAACGAAAGGCTCGAATGGACTTCTATCATCGAAATGGCTTCAAAACGGCCAATGCATTCTTAGAATACGATGGTCTCAGCTTTGAAATTCTTTATCGTGGCGATCATTTCGATGAAGAGGCTTATCGGGATATTTTCCGAAAGCTACAGGATGAGAATTACTTTGACTTTCGTATTAAATACCGGCGCTTTAGTGATCATTAGAAAAAAGATGGAGAATCGCTACGTAAAACTAGAATCTCCATTTTTTATTTAATTTTAATGTGAGTGTCTCAAGAAGTATGCACATTAGTTGCATCGGTTCCATAATTTTGATAAAGTAAAACTTATTACTTTTTAAGGAGAATACATGTTACGTAAAGGTTCCCTGACAGGTTTATTACTATTTGGTATTTTTTTTGGTGCTGGAAACTTAATTTTTCCACCAGCTCTAGGAGCATTGTCTGGACATCAATTTTGGCCAGCTATTGCTGGATTTGTCTTATCAGGAGTAGGGATTGCGATTATCACCCTGATTATTGGGACGCTCAATCCTAAAGGGTATATCCATGAGATTTCACGAAAAATTGCTCCTTGGTTTGCCATCGTTTATCTGGTAGCCTTGTATCTGTCTATTGGTCCCTTCTTTGCGATTCCAAGAACAGCAACTGTTTCCTACGAAGTTGGGATCGCCCCCTTGTTAGGAAATGCCAATGGAGGACTTGGTCTCTTCATTTTTACCTTGATTTATTTCTGTTTGGCCTATTTGATTGCCTTGTATCCTTCTAAAATCCTAGATAGTATTGGTCGGATTTTAACACCTGTCTTTGCTATCTTGATCGTTGTACTCGTTGTCCTTGGTGCTCTCAAGTACAGCGGACACGCACCTCAAGTGGCAACAGATGCCTACCAAGTATCTGCCTTTGGGCAAGGTTTCCTTGAAGGGTATAACACCTTGGATGCCCTGGCCTCAGTAGCCTTTAGCGTCATCGCAGTGACTACTCTTAATCAACTTGGTTTCACCAGTAAAAAAGAATACATTAAAACGATCTGGATTGTTGGCATTGTTGTAGTCATTGGCTTTAGTGTTTTATACATCGGATTGGGTTATCTTGGAAATCACTTCCCTATTCCAGCAGAAGTGATGGCTTCCGATGCCAATAAGGGTGTTTATGTCCTCTCAGAAGCAACCAAGGCTATCTTTGGCCCAGTTGCCCAAATCTTCCTTGCAGGGATGGTGACAGTGACTTGCTTTACCACAACAGCCGGTTTGATCGTTTCAACAGGGGAGTTCTTCCATAACACTTTCCCTAAAATTTCTTACAAGGTCTATGCAACTCTCTTTACCTTGATTGGATTCTCCATTGCCAATCTTGGCTTGAGCGCCATTATTGCCTATTCAGTGCCTGTTTTGATGATCCTCTATCCAATCACCATTACAATTGTATTGATTGTCATTGTGAATAAATTTGTAGCCCTTTCAAAACCAGGGATGCAATTGACGATTTTTTTGGCCAGCTTGGTCTCTGTTGCCAGTGTTCTGGCAAGTACCTTTAAAATTTCTCTATTAGAAAAGGGAATTGCTTTACTGCCTTTTGCAGCTCAATCTCTTCCATGGTTGGTGCCAGTAGTCATAGGGATTCTTTTATCGTTTGTATTACCCAATAAACAAACTGCAGAAGAATAAGTCATGATAGAAGCTCTAAGGTTTTGTGCCTTAGAGTTTTTTTGAAACTAGTATCCAATTCCAAATTTTAGTAAAAAAACGTAGCGGAAATTTTTATTTTAGGTCAGTCAATGCTATACTAAATGTAGCATATCAATATACGGAGTTGCCTATGAATCAACTATTTTTTTCACTGACAGTTTTTCTAGCGGGTATTCTGTCTTTCTTTTCTCCCTGTGTCTTTCCTTTGCTACCGGTATATATTGGGATCTTGCTAGGAAGTGATCAGGAAAAGGCTATTCGATTGTTCGGAAAAAGATTTCGCTGGCATGGCTTGCTGAAAACCCTTTGTTTTATTGCTGGTATTTCTGTTATTTTCCTCCTCATTGGTTTTGGAGCGGGCTTGCTTGGAAAGATTATGTACACCAATTGGTTCCGTTACCTGATGGGAGCCCTTATCATTGGACTTGGTCTTCATCAGATGGAAGTTTTTCACTTTCATTTTCTTGAAAAGCAAAAATCAGTAGATTTTGGAGCCAACAAACAGAAGAATGAGTTGTTTTCAGCATTTCTCCTTGGCCTTGGATTTAGTTTTGGTTGGACCCCTTGTATCGGTCCGGTATTGGGATCAGTTCTTGCTTTAGCAGCATCAGATGGGCAGGATGCTCTTATGGGAGCTGTTTATCTCTTTGTTTATACATTGGGAATGGCCCTTCCCTTCTTACTTTTGGCCTTAGCATCTAGTCTGGTCCTTCCTTACTTTAATCGTCTCAAACCCCATTTGTTGTTGCTGAAGAAAATCGGAGGAGCCATCATTATTCTGATGGGAATTCTCTTACTCTTGGGACAATTGAACAGTTTGTCATCTATCTTTTCATAAAATGATCGGAGGTTTAACACATGATGAAAGGTATTAAATACGCTTGTTTCTCAGTACTTTCTCTAACTTTGCTGGCCGCTTGTTCCATGAATCAATCTAGTGAGAGTAGTATGAGCAATCAGCCGACAATGAATACAACAACGAATAAGAATCCTTTGGTGGGAAAAGACGCCAGTGGCTTTGAGCTAAAGGATATGAAGGGGAATACGGTCAAACTTTCAGACTACAAAGGGAAGAAGGTTTATTTGAAATTTTGGGCAACCTGGTGTGGT
This sequence comes from Streptococcus sp. IMAU 99161, assembly GCF_014435245.1. Classification (NCBI taxonomy): domain Bacteria; kingdom Bacillati; phylum Bacillota; class Bacilli; order Lactobacillales; family Streptococcaceae; genus Streptococcus; species Streptococcus sp. IMAU 99161. The sequence continues at coordinate 9,392 of NZ_JAAPAW010000012.1, forward strand.
CCTTGCCGGCAAAGTATGCCCGAATTAGAGAAATTGGTCAAGGATACGGATAGAGACTTTGAGATTCTGACCATTATGGCACCAGGACTCCAAGGTGAAAAAACTGAAGAAGAATTCGTCAAATGGTTTGATCAACAAGATTACAAGTCAGTGCCTGTCTTATACAATCCAGATGGTTCTGCATTTGCAGATTATCAGGTTCGCTCCATTCCTACAGAAGTCTTTATAGACAGTCATGGGAAAATTGGACATGTACAATTAGGGGCTATTTCAAACGAAGATGCTAAGAAGATTATCAAAGAGTTACAATAAAAAAATGAAGCACGAAGCTTCATTTTTTTTAGTTTCTTAGTTGCTTGCACCAGAAGTGGCATCAGCATCTCCGTGGCCTCCGTCACCATGTCCTCCAGCATCAGAAGCACCAGAAGTTGCATCTGCACCACCATGACCACCAGCAGGAGCAAATGGTCCACTACCGCCTACAAGGCGTTGACCGGTCGTTTGCAGGTACCAGTCTAACCATGGTTTGAAGTTGAAGACAATCTCATTGATACCAGCGTAAGAACCATCTTCATAATACATAGCTTGGTAGTTGTGAGTATTGATGACCCCTTCAGGTGAGCCTGGGACAATGGTACGCACATATTCTTGGTTTCCGTTACGGAGGGTACCGATCACCCACTCAACGTTCTTCATACGAGCTGGTGGAAGGGATCCGTGAACAGTTGACATCCGGCTACCAGATTGAGGTGGAACCCGTTTGGCAAACATGGTATCAGGGTCCTGATGGGTATTGTTGTAGTAAAGGAATTGGTTATTATCATCGGCATAGGTCAACTCAAATGGCATGGCCTTCAAGAACATGTCGATTTGATTGACAGTCAGGATACCGTGATCTAGTTTGACATACGTATCGCCAGATACAGCACCGGTAATTTCAGCTACCTTTTCAACCCAATCTGGATCGTCCGGATCAACTTCTGTAACAGTCGTCGCGATTGGTTTTCCGCAATCCAAGTCTTCTGGTTCAATTGGTTTTGGTTTTTTCAATTTTGATACAACCTCTACGTATTTAATAAAGTTATCCAAGCAGGTTTCAAGGAATTTCACCGTTCCTTCGTTGATGATATTTCCTTGATCATCAAAAGCTTCCTTGGCTTTGCCAAGAAGGAATTCGTTACCCGGAAGGGTGTAGGCATTGACGCCTGGAGCATCCAAGATCTTGCGGAGATGAACCTGAGCACGTGATGTTCCTTGATCGTAATAAGAAGCACCGACGATCATAACTGGTTTGTTTTCAAATGGATGCACCTCGAAAGATAGCCATTCAAGAACAGATTTAAGAGCAGCAGAGATCGTATGGTTGTGCTCTGGAGTGGCAATGATGACACCATCTGCACGAGTGATTTTGTTATATAAAAGACGTAATTGGAAACTTTCGTCCCATTTTTCATCTTGGTTAAACATTGGTACTTCGTCAATTTCTAGCAATTCCAATTCAAATTTGATCTTAAATTGGCGGCGAATGAATTCCAAGAGTTTTCGGTTATATGATTGATCGTAGTTTGATCCTACAAGTCCAACAAATTTCATCCTTTTTTGTCTCCTATCTTACAAGTTTTCCCAGTCAAATTCTTCGGCATCCTTGCGAAGTAACTCTTGAGCATTGCGCAATTTTTCAGTAATCTTCACAAATACGCGGAAATCATCGAAGATGGCATCCAATTTTTGAATCACATCCAAATCGACCAAGTCACCATTTTTGTCGAAGGCTTGCAAGGAGTGAGAGAGCAAGAATTCGTCTGGTAAAACGGTTGCCTTAATTTCAGGTGCGTTTAAGATTTGGCGCAATTGAAGTTGGGCGCGAGAAGAACCTAAGGTCCCGTAGGAAGCGCCGGTGATCATAACAGGTTTGTTTAACAATGGGTAAACCCCGTAAGAGAGCCAAGCCAGTGCACTCATTAAGACAGCTGGAATGGAGTGGTCGTATTCGGGAGTTCCTATGATGACACCATCTGCAGCCTCAATTTTAGCAACAATGTCCAAAACAGCTTCAGGCACTTGTTTGTCGGCTGGTTTGTTAAAGACTGGGATGTCTTTGATTTCGACCAATTCAATCTTTGCCTTGTCTGCAAAATGTTTTTGCATGTATTCGAGTAGTTGACGGTTTGTAGAACGCTTGGAGTTAGTCCCCACAATCGCAATGAGTTTTATCATGGAAATTCCTTTCTGATAGCAAGTTATAGATATGATGGAAGCCCACTCGTGTAGGCGATTTTACCTGATTGCGATACCAAAATAGCATCGATTCCAGGAAGTGATTCAACAATGTTGAGAATGGAAGCAGGTGCTTCGCCGAACAGCCGCGTCGTCCAAATTTCTCCGTCGACCGATCGATCAGAGAGGATGGTAATGCTGGCTAAGTCTGTTTCAACTGGATAGCCCGTCGTGCTATCAAAGATATGATGAAACGACTGTCCATCAACTTCTAAATGACGCTCATAAATGCCAGAAGTGACCACAGACTTATCTTTGACCGAAAGGATTAAAAGGTGTTGGCCACGTTTTTCTACTGGATTTTGAATGCCAATCCGCCAGGGTTGCTGCTTGAGGGGGTGTTGACCGACTGTAAGGATATTGCCTCCTAGATCGATCAAGGCATCCTCGACTCCTTGGCTTTTTAGAAATGTAGCAATTAAATCCGCACTATAGCCCTTAGCTAGAGCACCAAGGTCAATTTTCATCCCTGGACGCTTTAGAAAAACTGCCTGGTTTTCTGTGTCCAGTTGAATTTGCTTGGGATCAATCTTGTTTAAGGCTTGGTCGATCTCCTCTTGGGAAGGCCGTTTGGCATCTGAAAAACCAATCCGCCAAGTTTGCACCAAAGGCCCGATCGCAATGTTTAAGTGGCTGTTTGTAGCCTGACTATGCTGGGTCCCTAGGGCAATGAGTTCAAACAAGTCTGGATGAACCGAAACAGGGGCTATACCTGCTTGGTGGTTGACCTCCATGAGTTCAGAAGTCGCATCATTTGCACTAAAACGGTGTTCGTATAAACGAAGCTGTTCAAAGCATTGGGCTAGGATCTGCTCCGCCTGTGGGTGAAAGATCGAAACGGTGATGGTGGTCCCCATCAAACGTTCGGATCGACTGCTTAGTTCCACTAAAAATCTATCCTTTCCAATTTTCACTTACTTACAGTATATCAGAAAGATACCGTTTTCACAATCCTTTCAAGCAAATTATTTGACAATTATTGAAGGATGTGAATGCTCTTTTTCAGAAAGCTTGAAAAAAAGATCACAAATTTTGAGCAAAAAGATTGTAAACGATACCATTATTATGATATACTCAAGAGGTAAATTAAATTAAAGGTAGGATTTATTCTATGAGTAAAATCGTTGTTGTAGGGGCGAACCATGCCGGAACAGCTTGTATCAACACTATGTTAGATAATTTTGGAAATGAAAATGAAATTGTAGTTTTTGACCAAAACTCAAACATTTCGTTCCTTGGGTGCGGGATGGCACTTTGGATCGGTGAACAAATCGATGGTCCAGAAGGTCTCTTCTACTCTGACAAAGAAAAATTGGAAGCAAAAGGTGCAAAAGTCTACATGAACTCTCCTGTTCTTTCAATTGACTATGACAACAAAGTAGTGACAGCAGAAGTTGACGGTAAAGAACACAAAGAATCTTATGAAAAATTAATCTTTGCGACTGGTTCTACACCGATCATTCCTCCGATCAAAGGAGTAGAAATCGTTCCTGGTAACCGCGAATTCAAAGCAACTCTTGAAAATCTTCAATTTGTTAAATTGTACCAAAACGCTGAAGAAGTCATCGAAAAATTGAAAGATAACAGCAAACACTTGAACCGCATCGCCGTTGTTGGTGGTGGCTATATCGGTGTGGAGCTTGCTGAAGCTTTCGAACGTCTTGGCAAAGACGTTGTCTTGGTGGATATCGTGGACACTGTCTTGAACGGATACTACGACAAAGACTTCACAGACATCATGGCGAAAAACTTGGAAGACCATAATATCCGTTTGGCACTTGGACAAACTGTTCAAGCAGTTGAAGGAGATGGTAAGGTAGAACGTCTTGTAACCGATAAAGAAACTTTCGATGTAGATATGGTCATCTTGGCTGTTGGTTTCCGTCCAAATACAGCTCTTGCAGATGGTAAGATTGAACTCTTCCGCAACGGTGCCTTCCTTGTCGATAAGAAACAAGAAACGTCACTTCCAGGTGTCTATGCAGTTGGTGACTGTGCGACTATCTATGACAATGCACGTGGTGAAATGAGCTACATCGCACTTGCATCTAATGCGGTTCGTTCAGGTATTGTTGGTGCCTACAATGCGACTGGTCATGAATTGGAAGGAATCGGTGTTCAAGGTTCTAATGGGATCTCTATCTACGGCCTTCACATGGTTTCAACTGGTTTGACGCTTGAAAAAGCAAAAGCTGCCGGCTTCAATGCCACTGAAACAGGCTTCAACGACCTTCAAAAACCAGAATTTATCAAACATGATAACTATGAAGTAGGTATTAAGATTGTCTACGATAGAGACACTCGCCACATCCTTGGAGCTCAAATGGTATCACGTGATAGCGCCATCTCAATGGCCATCCACATGTTCTCACTTGCAATTCAAGAACACGTGACGATTGATAAATTGGCTTTGACGGACTTGTTCTTCTTGCCACACTTCAACAAACCATATAACTACATCACTATGGCAGCTTTATCTGCTGAATAATGACGAAAGAACAAAACTAGCAAGGCTGGTTTTGTTTTTTTATCCCCTCGCATGTATTCAGAGCTTGTAAAATAGGGTATAATAATAGGAGAATGCATTGAAGGAGTTTAGGAATGTCCGTAAAAGAAGAAGCTATCAAAAATGAATTTCAATTTGCCTCTAGCTCAATTGTAGCGCATGTTGTTCGAGGAGTTCTTGTTGGAATCATTGTGGGCTGTACTGTCTCGAGTTTTCGCTTTTTGATTGAACATATTTTTCATCTGGTGCAAGGTCTGTACAAAGCTATGCCTTCTCAACCTTTTTATCTTCTGATGATGGTGCTGGGGTATGGCTTGATTGTCCTTCTGGCTGGTCGTCTGATTCGTACCAATAAAGATATCAAAGGGTCTGGGATTCCACAAGTAGAAGCAGAACTCAAGGGTTTGCTTGCTGTCAGCTGGTGGGATACCTTGTGGAAGAAGTACATTCTAGGCGTCTTGGCCATTGGTAGTGGACTGCTTTTAGGACGTGAAGGACCCAGTATTCAATTAGGAGCCATGGGAGGAAAAGGTATCGCTCGTCGTTTAAAACTTAGTCCCGTTGAGGAGCGTTCCTTGATTGCGAGTGGTGCCGCTGCAGGACTTGCCGCAGCCTTTAATGCCCCTATTGCTGGACTCTTATTTGTCGTAGAAGAAGTCTACCATCATTTTTCCCGCTTCTTTTGGATTACGACTCTGGCAGCAAGCCTGACCGCAAATTTCATTTCTCTAAATGTGTTTGGCCAAACTCCTGTCCTTCACATGCCACAAAATATTCCGCCCCTCCATCTGTCTCAATATTGGATTTATCTCTTTCTCGGAGTCTTTTTAGGGGCAGCAGGGTATGTTTATGAAGTAGTGGTCCTCAATATTGGACGTTTTTACCGCCTACTCGAACAGCTCTTTCATGTCCCTTCGCATTACTCTTCTTTATTTGCCTTCCTCTTCATTCTTCCGATAGGCTACTTTCTACCACAAATTCTTGGTGGAGGAAATCAATTGGTGATTGATTTGGCTCGCTTACCTTATCCTGTATTGACCATCGTGTTTTATTTTGTTCTTCGATTTATCTGGAGTATGCTGAGTTATGGTAGTGGCCTTCCGGGTGGGATTTTCTTACCGATTCTTGCTTTGGGTTCTCTTTTAGGAGCCATTGTTGGAACTTTTCTTCAAGACATTGGGTTTATCAGCTCTAATCAATTGCCCCTCTTTATTATCCTGGGGATGAGTGGGTATTTTGGGGCTATTTCAAAAGCTCCACTGACAGCCATGATTCTTGTAACAGAGATGGTGGGGGATATTCGTAGCCTGATGCCACTGGGTATGGTCACCTTGCTCGCCTACATGATCATGGATCTTCTCCATGGTGCGCCCGTTTATGAAGCCATGCTGGAGCAATTACTGCCAGATAAAGCGTCAGAAGAAGGAGACTTGACTATCATTGAAATTCCGGTCTCTGAAAAAATTGCTGGCAAGCAAGTTCATGAACTTGAGTTGCCACATGATATCTTGATCACCGCGCAAATGCGTAGTGGAAAGAGTTATACTGTGAATGGCGCAACCCGCTTGTACCTAGGAGATAGTATTTTTGTGGTCGTAAAAGAATCTGAAATCGGACGGGTCAAGGATCTCCTATTGTAAATAAAGTCATTTCTCCGCGTTTATTTTCTATTATTAAATTTTCAGACAATTATTGAAAAATGAGAAAAGTTCTGGTAAAATAAGATCGAGATTGAACAAGGAGAAACTTTTCATGAAAAAATATAGTCTACTCTTATTGAGTGTTGCACTTTTAGCAGGGTGTGCGAACTCTACTGGCAAGCAGTCCAGTCAGAAGACGCAAACCAGCTCAACAGTGAAGTTGTCAAAAGCTGACCAGAAGACCTTGGATAATGCGACAGCTGAATACAAAGACTTTGTCCAAATGCAAATTGACCAATTGCTCAAGGATTCTGAAAGTTTCCGTGATACATTAAAATCTGGAAATTTGGAAGAAGCGAAAAAGCAATACCCATTGATCCGCATGACCTACGAACGCTCAGAACCGATTGCTGAAACCTTCGGAGAGTCTGATGTGAAGATCGACTACCGTTTGGTGGACTATGTGGATGAAAAGAAATCAGAAGACGGCTGGTCTGGCTTCCACCGGATTGAGCGTATCCTTTGGGAAAACAATACCACAGATGGCACAGACAAATATGCAGACCAACTGGTGAACGATATCAAGGAGTTGAAAGCTAAGATCGCAACCGTTGATGTGACTCCTGATGTGATGCTAACTGGGGCGGTAGACCTGCTTAATGAAGTGGCAACGCAAAAGATTACAGGTGAAGAGGAAGTATTCTCTCATACAGATCTGTATGACTTCCGCGCCAATATTGAAGGGGCTGAAAAGATCTTCTCTCTCTTTAAACCTTTGATTGAGAAAAAAGATGCCAAGTTGGTTAAAACCTTGGAAGCAGAATTCAAACATGTCAATGCTTTGTTGGATAAGTACATGACCGATGATTCAAATTATAAGTCTTACACAGATTTGACCAAGGACGATACTAAAGAATTGGCAGAAGCGGTGACCAAACTTGGGGAACCTTTGTCTCAAATGGGTGTGATTTTAGATGGGAAATAAGAAAAATGGCTGACGAAAAATTTTTAGATAAAAAAATGGACCGTCGTGAATTTCTTAAAAAAGCAGGTATTGGAGGGGCTGGTCTAGCGCTGGGTCTCTCTGGTGCATCTGCTTTTTTCGCTAATCAAGACAGTTCCAGTAAAAAAGCTTATGACGGGGATGAAGACATCTCCTTTTATGGCAAGCACCAAGCAGGGATTACGACGGCCATGCAGAAGGCTTGCTACTTGGTGGTATTAGATCTTCACACGACGGACAAAAAAGAAGTCATCCAGCTCTTTAAAGACTGGACCGATTATAGTAGTAAATTAGTCGAAGGGCAGTTGGTTCAAAAAAATGGTGCCAATGGTTTCTTACCACCAAAAGATACAGGGGAGACGGTCGGACTGAACCCCTATCGCTTGAGCTTGACATTTGGTGTCTCTGCTAGTTTTCTCAAGAAATTAGGTTTGGAATCTAAACGTCCCAAGCTCTTTCGTGATTTGCCTCCATTTCCAAAGGAGCAGTTGCAGGACAAATACACTGGTGGCGATATCGTCATTCAGGCCTGTGCCGACGATGGGCAAGTCGCCTTTCACGCGGTCCGAAATCTCATCCGCAAAGGTCGCAATACCATCACTATGAAGTGGAGCAAGTCCGGTTTTGCGGCGATTGGTGACCGAAAAGAAACACCGCGCAACCTCTTTGGTTTCAAGGATGGAACAGCAAATGTCACGACTGAGAAGGACTTTGATAAGGTCGTCTGGACTGACAGTAAGGACTGGATGAAGGGCGGTTCCTACATGGCTCTTCGTCTAGTCCAAATGCACTTAGAAACTTGGGACCGGACCAATTTGCAGGAGCAGGAAAATACTTTTGGCCGCTACAAAGAGTCCGGTGCTCCATTTGGGAAAACCAACGAATTTGATGAAGTAGACTTATCTAAACTACCAGTCGATTCACATGTCCGCTTGGCAAAAGAGCTAAATCTCCCTATTTTACGGCGGTCTTATTCCTATTCGGATGGCATCGATGAGAGAACGGGGCAATTTGATGCAGGCTTGATTTTTATCGCTTTTCAAAAAGATCCAAACAGTTTTGTTAAAATCCAAACCAATTTAGGTGCAGTCGATAAAATGAACGAGTACATCACCCATATTGGAAGTGGACTCTTTGCTTGCTTTGCAGGCGTAGAGAAAGGAGGCTACCTTGGTCAAGCACTCTTTGAATAAACTCTTGATCTTGTTAGGCCTTCTTGCCTTGTTCTGGACTTATCCAGTGGCTGCGGAATCTTATAGCGATCTCTTTATCAAGATCACAGACGCAACAACCGCTGTAGAAAATAAGAACCAGAATAAGGCCAAGGAATTGATCGCTGAGATTCAAGCTGATTTTGAAACCAAGGACCACCATGAGTCCAAGGCAGGAAAAAAAGTTAGCCAAGCTCTAACTATAAAAGGGGAGGTAACCAAAGAGGATCTCACCAAGATCTCATCAACCTTGCTAGCTTTTGAAAAAGAGCAAAATCCGATCGATTTAGAAGCAGAAAAAGACAAACTCGTGAGTCGCCTCGCTCCTTATTTTAAGAACTTACAAGATGCCATTACAGCTAAGGATCTGGATAAAACCCGTCAAACCTATGCAGATCTCAATAATACCTGGACACGAAACGAAGCGGTGGTAAGGGATCACAGCACAGCCTACTATGGCAAAATCGAGACAGCCATTTCGCTCTTACGTAGTAGCATTGAAACAGAGCCTACTGACTTCACCAGCATCCAGTCCTCCTATGATGACCTCAAAAATGGGATTGATGCCTTTGTAAAAGGAGAAGCGATTAGCAGTGCCAGTACGGATTTGACACTGAAAGATGGGATCAAGCTTTTGGAGAAGGCGCAAAGCCAATTCCAAGCTGGGGATGAAAAGTCTGCTGCAGCAACTATGAAGCAGTTTATTACCATCTGGCCAACCATTGAGGGGGATGTCAGCACGACCAATCCAAGTCTCTACACGCGCGTAGAGAGTGAATCCCCGGTCATTATGGTTAAGGGGAAAGAAAAGACCTATCAAGAGAAATTACAAGTCTTGATCAGGGACCTGTCTGCGATTGATACGACAGCTTCTTACAACGCTTTTGATGCTATGTTGATTCTTCTGCGTGAAGGAGTAGAAGCGCTTCTGATCGTCATGGCCCTTGTGACGACCCTTAAGGCTGCTAAGATGAGGAAAGGCCTCAAATGGGTCTACGGTGGAGCTCTTGCGGGTGTCCTTGCCAGTGCAGCGATCGCTCTTGTTTTACAAGTAGCTTTTCCAGCTGTGACTTCGGGGTCTAACCGGGAAATCATTGAAGGTGGCGTTGGGATTTTCGCTGTGGTCATGATGATCCTCATTGGAATTTGGCTCCACAGCAAGTCCTCTGTCAAACAGTGGAATGCCTTTATGGACCGTCAGATGAAGACGGTAACGGCTACAGGAAGTTTTGTTTCTATGTTTGCCCTCAGTTTCTTAGCAGTCTTTCGTGAAGGGGCTGAGACCATTCTCTTCTATGTTGGAATCATTCCACGGATTACAACCGCTCATTTCATACTGGGAATAGGGCTTGCCATAGCCGTTCTCATTATCATTGCAGTGGCGATGACCAAGGCCAGTCAAGCCATCCAACCTCATAGAATCTTTTTCATTCTGACGTGGTTGATTTACGCCTTGGCATTCAAAATGCTCGGTGTCAGCATCCACGCCCTACAGTTGACCAATATCCTACCGAGTCATTTGGTCAATGGACTTCCAACCATCGATTGGGCAGGGATCTATCCAAGCTGGGAAGTTCTTCTTCCTCAACTACTCTTTGTGGCTATGATCGCTCTTATCACGGTGAGACAAGATGGCAAAGACTAGAGCAGATAAAATGACCATTGTCGAGCACTTGGTCGAATTTCGAAAACGATTGATCGCAGTGGTTTTGTGTTATATTATCGTCTTCATCGTAGCCTTTGTTTTTGCAGGAGAACTCTACCAGATCTTGACCGCTAGCCTCCATCAAAAACTGCTGGTACTAGGGCCAAATGATATCCTCTGGATCTATGTATCGCTGGCTAATCTTACAGCTTTTAGTCTGACACTGCCCTTTATTGTCTACCAGATTTGGCAATTTGTGAGACCGGCTTTAAGGGAGAAGGAGGCGCGTGCAGTCTTTGCCTACATTCCAGCTAGCTTTATTTGCTTTGTGCTGGGGCTCGCATTTGGTTATTTCTTTGTCAGCCCTGCGATTTTAGAGGTCTTGATGCGCTTGGGAGAAGGACTGTTTGATACCCAATTGACGGCGCAAAATTATTTAACCTTCTTATGGGACACCACCTTGCCTTTAGGAGTTTTATTCGAGTTACCAGTTTTGGTCGCTTTTCTGACCTCAATTGGGCTTTTGACACCACAGTTTTTAATCACCTATCGTCGTTACGCTTACTTTGTCCTGCTGGTCTTAGCCGTCGTGCTAACCCCTGCAGACTTTATCAGTGACTTGGCCATGACGCTCCCTTTGATCCTCTTATTTGAAGTAAGTGTCGGCATCAGTAAAGTCATCTATTCGAGAAAAAGGAGAAACTAATGGGAATTTTACGTGATATTGGAGCACCAGGTTTGATCATCATCATCTTGGGTGCCCTCTTGATTTTTGGACCAAAACGCCTGCCTGAGTTGGGCCAGTCCATCGGCAAAATGTTTGCTGAATTTAAGACAGCTGTCAATAAAGGTAGTGAAGAAGCCGATCAAGACGCAAAAGAAGATAAGAAAGAAAAAGAATAATCAGACAATTTTCAAAATTCTATTGAGTTCGTTTGCATAAAAAGGTATAATAAGACAAGGACTTGCAATCGATGAAGGAGGAAACCATGATTATTACGATTTTGTCACTCATTTTCTATTTTGGCTATATCGGATTCTTATGCTGGTTGGTCGTAAAAATTGTCGAAAAATTGTTCAATTTTTTGTTGAACCGTTAATGAAGAAACAATCCATTTCACAACAAGTGAGTGGATTTTTTTGTATCCTGTTTATTCAGATAGAGACCCTGTGGGCTCTTTTTGTGTATCTGATTCCCCGAGCTAGTGACAAACTTGATCTTCAAACTGTATTTCGGTATGATAGTAGGGAATAGATTTACGGTTTAGTTGTGTAGGGCTGACTGAGTAATATACAAAGGATGTAGATAAGAAGGAGAAGAATTATGCATGATTACAAATCTTTACTTTGTTTAGGAGATTATAAAGAAGATACCTATTATATCGATTTATCTACTGACGATTTGAAAAAGTCAGTTGCTCATAAGGCGTCTTCGTCAAAAATATTTTTGTCGTCTATCATTGGTTACCATATTCTAGGATTTGGTCTATTTAAAAGTATTGAATCTAACGAGGTCCTAAGTATTTATCTCTTATTAGTGTCCTTTGTTCTTTCGATTATTGCTGCGATTGTTTTTAATAAACGGCTATATTTGAATACAGAATTTGAAAAGGTTGAATTGACCAAAGATGAGTATGAGGAATTTCGAAAGCAAGTAAAAAAATATAACAAAACCATCGTTTTACTTATCATCTTATTTATTGGTATGTTTTTCATTTCAATGCATTTATATCTTTCAACTCCTAGCATCTTCTTGTTACTAGTGATGGACTATGTGATTTTTTCTTTTTATCTACTTTATACGAATGGATTTTTTACAAAACGATTTCGTTTTGAAAAATATATCAATACGGATTACATGAAATAGCAAGGATCATTCATCAATTAAATGGCAAAGAATATGAGTAAAAGAAGTAACCCAAATAGATATCTAGTTAGTTTAGTTTTGTATAAGAACAAATGGGTTTATTATGACTTAGAGGATAAATAACTTTATTTCTCCATTTCAAAAAGGCCTTCCAAAAATCAGCAACTCTATACAGTGGGTATCACATTACTATCTCTCCCCTTGATTAGATTGCTGATCTATTCTGTTTTCTTGTTTGTACTTTCTATCTGTTTGTCAAATAATGTGTATAAGCGCAAGAAACTTGTTAAAAATTTATGACAGATTGAATGGGTCTTGTTATAGGTTTTTCAATAATTGTCATAAAATAAGGATTAATGAATGTTAAAAATAGTAGATCTAAGTTTAATAGCTTCGAAAGGTTGTTTTCATGGTTCGTAAACAAAAAATTAATGGTCGTGTCTACAATATCTCCTTAAATGACCAAACGCTTCAAAAAGGATGGTATTTGATTGTGACAGACCAAAATCAAGAATACTTAGTGAAAAGGAATTGCAGCTTTTCTACAAAGAGATCCTTTGCCATTTATCAAACAAACTATTCATTTAGCAAACATACACATAGCCAAAACGTGAGAAGTAGGAAAGGTCTATCATACCTTGGAGCAACTGTTGTGATCGCTGCACTCATTCGTTTACTTACTCCGTATCAATTATGGTTAGGCCCTACGATTAAAGCGACAAACTATCTTCAAGGCATGGTACATTTACTATCTTTGGCTTTTGCGGTGACCGTCTCATTTATTTTTGTTGCTGTGTTTAGGAAAATGAAATTAAAAGCCTTTTTAAAAGGGAAAAAGGCGGATTTAAAGTATATTGGTAGAGTTAAAACACTGACCCCATTAAAAGTAACGAAAGAAGGAGTGGATTTTTGGTAATGAAGAAACGAATATTTCAAAAAGGCTTGGGTTATGGAATGTTATTTCTCGTTTTCATTCTTCCAATGTTATTATTTGCTTATTTTGTCCAATTGAGGCTATTCTTAATTGTACCGATAGTGCTTTATCTGGTTCTATTTTTCAATGGTGTTATCGTGAGTGATCATGATCGGATGACCGAATTTGAAATTTCAAGCGAAAGTATAAAACAAGTGGAGGGTTAGTATGCGTAAAGAATTTCTCGTTTATCAAAACAAAGTATACTCTAATTTTGTGAATTATATAAATGACTATATCCTTCTTTCAAAAGATCCAGCAATGTTAGAAGAAGGTTACGTTCCCTATAGTTTTTATGTAGACGATGCCGGAGAAGGCGTATACGGGAAGCTTGTGCCTTATAGTGAGGTTAGTCAGAGGTATTCGGTTTATGATCGCGTTTTGTATAAAGATCATGAATTTACAATTGCTGGTCACAAACATGGAGATGATGATTTTACAGCACCCGATGCTTATGTGCGACTCTTAGTTTTTAATAAAGAATTTCTAATTGAAAACAATTTAGCTGATGATGCGGTATTGATGGATGATAAATATGGCCAGACCATGTATGCATCAGGGAAAATCCCTATCAGCGAAGTAACCATTCTACGTCGCAGAAAGGATTTGCCAGTAGATCGAAGGAGAAAAATATGAAATCAGTTAATTTTACAATAAAAAGCAACCAACCACTAAGGATTGGTGAGGTGCTTCAAGCAGAACTTTTTGAATGTTACAGCGTTTCCGCTAAGGATGCAGGATTAAAGCCATCTGCAGACTCTCTTATTTCGGATTTCCATTCTGTTCAGTTTGGGGTCAAAGAGAAATCTAGTTTAGGGTTCCGTCTATCTTTTGATGGTCAAGCCTATCAAGTATCTGTTCCAGACTTGGCGACCGCTTCTGACTGGACTGGGGCATTGATGTTCTTGAAAACATTGCTGGTTCTCTTAGATGTAAGTGTGTGTGAAAATGATGGCGTGGACTATGATAAAGATTCCATTCTTGATTTTCATTTCACAGATATTTTCTTATCAGCTCTTTCAGAATTGACTAAGGAAGTAAAAGTTCATCCTATCGTGGAAATTATGGGAGTGAAACGTCCTATTTACATTAATGAACTCTACCTAGGGCAGATTGTCCATGTGCCGGATGATCAACTCTTAAATAGTTATGACCAGCGCTTGCGCTTTACCCAACAGCTAAATGCTTATTACTCTGAGCAGCAAGTTTTTAAAGTAGAGCAAAATGGTGAGGATATCATCATTCCTATCAATTATCTAAATAGTGAAGGACGAACAATTTTGCCGGCTCAACCAGAGCTAGAACCTCAATATTTGCAACAGTATCGAGGAAGTAAGGTAGCAGTAGCACGATTATTCATTATGACAGCTGATGGGGAAAAACTCGCTGAAGTTCCTTATCGGGAATTCTTAGAGTCGTTGACCGAGGGCATTTATATGTTGGATGCCAAATACGTTCTCGTAGACCCTATTTCGCCTGAAATGTTGCAGAAGTTATCACAAAACTAACATTCTAAGAAAATGATTATTTTGAAAATGTAGATTAGACTCTTAAATTTGTTGGGAAGCTAACTAATTATCTCAATAAGGTTTAGAGGTAAAAATAAAGAAAGAATAAGCTTATATGCGACAAACAAAAGAAAATGGATTTATTATTACTGAAGAAAATGGCAATTATACGATGTCCTGGATGACAGGAGGTTTGCAAGATAGAGAAGTTAGTTATCCAGTTAGTAAAGAGTTGGTAGATAAAGCTTTGAAGTCAGAACAGGATGCTTATGAGGTAGAACTATTCTTAGCGACTGGAGAATGGGTAACAAAGAAAAGCAAGGATGTAGCTAGACAAAATTATTTTAGGTCGTCACCTGTTCGTATTTTAGTAAATCCGTCATCTATTAAAGAGCTATTCTCTGATAAAGAATTTGAAGAATTGTTATATAAGGCTATATCTGAAAAACTAAACCCAACAGAACTCGATTTAATTGGTGTAGTTGAAAATCATTTAGAACTTCTTCTGGTGGATCCGGTTGGCTGGGAGGAAGAGATAGAATCAGTCCATCTGGAAATTCTGCAAGAAAAAATTAACAATTATATTCACTTCCTCGAAAGCAAGCAGTATGTGGAGCGATATGGTGATAACTTTGATAAAAAAATCATCCATATCACCTTCCAATATTCTCCATCGGATAATGGACTAGCCTTTCTCGCAGCTGTTC
The DNA here is from genome assembly GCF_014435245.1 of Streptococcus sp. IMAU 99161. Classification (NCBI taxonomy): domain Bacteria; kingdom Bacillati; phylum Bacillota; class Bacilli; order Lactobacillales; family Streptococcaceae; genus Streptococcus; species Streptococcus sp. IMAU 99161. The sequence goes on from NZ_JAAPAW010000012.1 coordinate 24,729, forward strand.
AGAAGGTATTGCAACCTACAGATATGAGCTTGAAGGTGGAATTGCCGGAGCGATAAGGGTAGCAGAAACGTTCTCTTGATAATTTCCTATCTGCGATTGAACGTCAAGGGTATTATGAAATAAAAAATCCACGTGTCTATGAGCCTGGCACTAATAAATTTGAGCAAATTGAGGGAATTTTTAGAATTAATCAATGGAGTAAATAAATGAAAATATATGAATTACCAGAGCCTAAAGATTATCAATCTTTTATTAATTTTTATCGTAATGTGATGGAAGAAGGGAAAGAGGAAGAAGCATTTTTAGGCACAAATGCAAGATATCGTATTCGACAAAGAGATTCTTATGAAGTGGACAGTACAGATATTGGCGTATTGATGGAGTATTGCTTATTTCCTCTGTATGCAGAAGGTGATAAGGACATAGCAAAAAGAACTTTTGATATCTTAAAAGATTTTAGCTTATCTATTGATTTAATGAGATTAAAGAAGGTGACTCAATATATTTCTATTCAAAATAGGTATATAACTGAATATTCTAATCTTCCTTTTGTCATTGATACGGATGAATTGATAAGAAATATCATAGAAAGCATTTCCAACCTATCAGATGAACAGAAACGTGTTTGGACCTATCAAGGTTTGTGTAATGTATTGGATCGTAATCCATTATACAGACAGTGTGACAAAGAAGAGGTAGAGAAGATCCTTAAGGAATTCAAGGAAAAATACCACAGTCCAACAAAGATAGTAAAAATGATTGAAGTGTAGAAAAATTGCATTGATGATGCAAGTATTTGTATAATACAGGTATCAGATATTCATCTAGAGTTGTGGTACGAAAAACATCGGGATCACTTATAATTTTCAGAATTTTTATAGTTAGGAAAAAACAATGAAGTATTATTTTATTGGCGGCCTAGGTGGCAATTGCTACCATCTGGCGCCACTTATCGATGAGCTCAGCTTTCCGGTAACCTTTTTAGATCCTTACAGGGAAATGATTCAGACAGAAAAAGATCTTCGTGATTGGTTTCAAGGTCAGATTGGCCAGGCGGAGGGGATCTGTTTATTGGGGCATTCCTTGGGTGGAGATTTGGCTCGTTATCTTGCTGCAGAGTTCCCTCAGACCCAGTCTCTGATTCTCTTGGATGGGGGCTACTTGGATATGGAAAAGATTCTGCCTCTGGAGGAAGAACTAGAGGGCACATCGTCCTTCATGCAGCAGCAAGTCTTTGCGACTATAGAAGAAGCTGTGTTAGCAGAACTTGGTGATGAAGCAGATTCTACTCTGATGGAGCGAAAAGCAGTAGAGGCTAGCTATCGCTGGAATCCAGTAAGTGAACGGTATGAATTAAATCTGGATCTAGAAAAAGTCTTGGCCTTATTGCGCTTGAGACGTAGCATCAAGGCTGACAAGATTACTGTTGCGGACAAGCCTGTTCTCTTTATCGGGCCTCGCTACCATGAAGAGCCTGAATGGCGAAAAGAAGCTTTAACTCAGCTGGACCCCAAGATCAAGCAAGTCTTGCTGGAAGGTTTGGGGCATGATCTATATACCCAAGCCCCGAAAAGAGTGGCGCGTGAAATCAACATTTGGCTTAAAAATGTTCATAAATAAATTGTCTTTCCGTGTATATATCTAAAGGATTGCTATTATTCCCGAACATTATTTCCAGAAAAATCATTCCCATTGCATTAGGTCCGTATCTTTGGTATAATCAATCAAGGAAACGTCGAGTGACGTAGTGATGCGGAAACGCATAGGTAGGTCAGTTTATAGAAAAGAGATTTTACAATCCATGTTAAATGAATTTCCTATTTTTGACTACGAAGATATTCAGCTAATTCCGAACAAATGTATTATCAATAGCCGTTCTGAGGCGGATACGACCGTTCAGTTTGGCAATCATACCTTTAAACTTCCTGTTGTGCCGGCCAATATGCAGACCATTCTAGATGAGGATGTGGCAGAACAGTTGGCGCGTGGTGGGTATTTCTACATTATGCACCGGTTTGACGAAGCAGGTCGGATTCCCTTTGTCAAACGCATGCACGATCAAGGCTTGATTGCTTCGATTTCGGTCGGTGTTAAGGAATATGAGTATGACTTTGTGAGTCAATTAAAGTCAGATGCACCCGAGTACATCACCATTGATATCGCCCACGGCCATGCGGATAGTGTGATTCGGATGATCCATCACATTAAGAAAGAATTGCCAGGTACCTTTGTCATTGCTGGAAATGTCGGCACCCCTGAAGCTGTCCGTGAATTGGAAAATGCTGGAGCCGATGCGACCAAGGTCGGGATCGGTCCTGGTAAGGTTTGTATCACCAAGGTTAAGACTGGATTTGGTACAGGTGGTTGGCAATTAGCAGCTCTACGCTGGTGCTCAAAAGCGGCGCGCAAGCCGATCATTGCGGATGGTGGGATTCGGACCAATGGCGATATTGCCAAATCCATTCGTTTTGGGGCGTCTATGGTCATGATCGGTTCGCTTTTTGCAGGCCATATCGAAAGTCCTGGTAAAACGGTAGAAATCGACGGAGAGTCTTTCAAAGAGTACTATGGATCCGCTTCAGAGTACCAAAAAGGTGCTTATAAGAATGTCGAGGGCAAGAAAATTTTATTGCCTGCTAAGGGGCACTTGCAAGACACCTTGACAGAAATGGAACAAGATTTGCAAAGTTCGATCTCGTATGCTGGAGGTCGGAAATTAGCGGATCTGAAGCACGTCGACTATGTGATCGTGAAGAATTCTATCTGGAATGGCGATGCACACTAATTGAATTACTTATTTATTTCACGAATGGGCGTGATGTTTCTACAAGGTGCCGGAACACCTACCAATAAGTAAGTCGGGATTATTTCTCTTCCTAGAGAGATTTCAAGGCTTGCTTAGCAGGCCTTTTTGTGTTTTGTGAATGAGTAGAGGAGTGTTTAAAGTAGGAGGAAGTATGAAACTACTGGAAGAACGTATCTTAAAAGATGGCAATGTTTTAGGAGAAAATATCCTCAAGGTGGACTCCTTTTTGACCCACCAAGTGGATTTCAAACTGATGAAGGAAATTGGTCAAACCTTTGCGGATCATTTCAAAAACGCTGGTATTACCAAAGTTGTGACTATTGAAGCATCTGGGATTGCGCCTGCTCTTTATGTAGCAGAATCGCTGGATGTTCCCATGATCTTTGCCAAAAAGGCGAAAAATATCACCATGAATGAGGGGATTTTGACGGCTGAGGTTTATTCCTTTACCAAGCAAGTCACCAGCACCGTTTCGATTGCGGGTAAATTCTTGGATCCAGCAGATAAGGTCTTGATCATTGATGATTTCCTCGCGAATGGCCAAGCGGCTAAAGGCTTGATCCAAATCATCGAACAAGCGGGTGCTAAAGTGGAAGCCATTGGAATTGTGATTGAGAAATCCTTCCAAGATGGTCGGGGATTGTTAGAAGACTTGGGATATCCTGTGGTATCTCTTGCGCGTTTGGATCGTTTTGAAAACGGTCAGGTTGTATTTAAGGAGGCAGACATCTAATGCAAAAGCAAGAAAGCCATTCGCAAGCGGCTATTTTAGGCTTGCAACATTTATTAGCCATGTATTCGGGATCTATTTTGGTGCCGATTATGATTGCGGGAGCGTTGGGCTATAACGCTCATCAGCTAACTTACCTCATTTCTACAGATATCTTCATGTGTGGGGTAGCGACTTTCCTTCAAGTCCAGCTCAATAAGTACTTTGGGATCGGTCTTCCTGTTGTCCTTGGGGTTGCCTTCCAGTCTGTAGCACCTCTTAGCATGATCGGAGCTAGCCATGGTAGCGGGGCGATGTTTGGCGCCCTGATTGTCTCAGGGATCTATGTCATCCTTGTCTCAGGTTTCTTCTCAAAGATTGCCAACCTCTTCCCATCCATCGTTACAGGATCCGTCATTACGACCATTGGTTTGACCTTGATTCCTGTAGCGATTGGAAACATGGGAAATAATGCAGCCAAACCAACGGTTCAAAGCTTGATCTTGGCCTTGATTACGATTCTCATTATCTTGATCGTTAATATCTATACGACTGGCTTTATCAAGTCTATCTCTATCTTGATTGGGTTGATCGCAGGGACTGCTATTGCGGCCTCTATGGGCCTGGTGGATTTCACACCGGTATCGCAAGCACCAGTGGTTCACGTTCCAACACCATTCTTCTTTGGAGCTCCTAAGTTTGAAATCACTTCAATCTTAATGATGTGTATCATCGCGACAGTTTCCATGGTGGAATCAACAGGGGTTTATCTTGCCCTTTCTGATATTACCAAAGATCCAATTACCAGCACGCGCCTTCGTAATGGTTATCGCGCTGAAGGGTTGGCTGTTCTCCTCGGTGGTATCTTCAATACCTTCCCTTACACTGGATTCTCACAAAACGTTGGTTTAGTGAAATTGTCTGGTATCAAGACCCGTCTTCCAATCTATTATGCGGCTGGTTTCCTTGTTCTACTCGGTCTCCTTCCTAAGTTTGGAGCTTTAGCACAAATCATCCCAAGTCCAGTTCTTGGTGGAGCGATGCTGGTCATGTTTGGTTTCGTATCTATTCAAGGGATGCAGATTCTTGCGCGTGTTGATTTTGAGCACAATGAGCACAATTTCTTAATTGCAGCGGTATCGATTGCAGCCGGGGTTGGCTTGAACAACAGCACCCTTTTCAAAGGCCTTCCAACAGGATTCCAAATGTTCTTTGCAAACGGAATTGTCGTCGCAAGTGTCTTGGCGATTATTCTTAACGCGATTTTGAACCGCCATCAAAAATAATCTCTGAACTTCCGAAGATCTCACCTGAGGTCTTCGGTTTTTTTGACTTTTTAGAAGACATATAGTAGAGTGGAAGAAGGGAAATAATGATGGACTAGAAAAGAGTTAGGATTATGTATGAAACCCACCGTTTTAAAGAACGCCTGCGCTTGTTTATAAGCCTATTTTTACCGATTTTGATTTACCAATTGGCCAATTATTCTGCTAGTTTTGTTGATACAGCCATGACAGGCCAGTACCGGACCCTTGATTTGGCTGGGGTCTCTACAGCCACTAGTCTGTGGAATCCTTTTTTCACCTTTTTGACAGGGATTGTCTCTGCCCTAACACCGATTGTCGGGCATCACTTAGGCAAGGGAAATAAAGAACGGATTGCTGGCGATTTTTACCAATTCCTCTATATGTCATTTGGCATGGCCATTCTCTTAATAGGCTTTGTCTGGGGGATTGCGCCTATGATTCTCAAGCAGATCGGCTTAGAAAATGTTGTTGCTCAAATAGCCATTCGCTACTTATATTTCCTTTCTCTAGGAATCTTACCCTTGTTGCTCTTTAGTATCGTGCGGACCTTCCTTGATACGTTGGGAATGACGCGACTATCGATGTACTTGATGCTCTTGCTCTTGCCTTTGAATGCTTCTTTTAACTACATCCTGATCTATGGGGCATTTGGTTTTCCTGAGATGGGAGGAGCGGGAGCAGGTCTTGGAACTTCCTTAGCCTACTGGGTCTTGCTGGGCATTGCAGCTTTGATATTGTGCAAACATCCTAAGGTAGCACCTTTCCAATTGTGGAAGCCGCAATCTTATGATTTTAAAGGGATGAAAGAAGTATTGCGCCTTGGGCTTCCAATCGGTGGAATTGTTTTTGCAGAAGTCATCATCTTCTCGCTGGTTGGCTTGTTAATGGCAAAATTCCCATCACTCACCATCGCTAGTCACCAATCGGCCATGAATTTTTCTACCCTGATGTATGCCTTTCCGATGAGTATCTCAAGCACCATGGCTATTATCGTATCTTTCGAATTGGGAGCAGGAAGACCAGAAGTTGTCAAACAATATTGCCGATTGGGACGGCTGACAGCCTTTGGCTTTGCGATAGTCACCCTCGTCTTTCTTTATACCTTCCGCTTCCAACTGGCGGGTCTATACGGCAAGGATCCGGCTTTTGTGCAGCAAACTGCTATTTTCATGACCTACAGTCTCTTTTTCCAAGTTGCGGATACCTTTGCAGCACCCCTTCAAGGGATTTTGAGAGGTTACAAGGATACCACGGTTCCATTCTTATTAGGCGTCTTTAGTTACTGGTGCATTTCGATTCCTTTGGGAATTTTCCTAGACCATGTGACCAACCTTGGTCCATACGCCTATTGGATTGGCCTTATTTCGAGCCTTGTCGTAAGTGGTATTTGCTACCAAATGCGACTCTGGCAGATCGAAAAAAAGCAAACAAACTAAAGTCTGGGAAACCAGGCTTTTTATGTACCGTAAATAGTATAAATTTTCTGAAAGTTCTTGACAATTGAGGTCAAAGTGGTAAGATTAGGAGGTAGAAATGAAGAACTAGAAGGAGAACAAGATGAGAAGCGATATGATCAAAATGGGGATTGACCGTGCACCAGCGCGTGGTCTCCTCTATGCAACAGGGCAAGTAAAATCAGCTAAGGATATGCAAAAGCCCTTTATTGCAATTTGTAACTCCTATATTGATATTGTCCCAGGCCATGTTCACCTGCGTGAGTTAGCAGATGTTGCCAAGGAAGCTATTCGCGAAGCTGGTGGAATTCCATTTGAATTTAATACCATCGGAGTCGATGACGGAATCGCGATGGGGCATATTGGGATGCGGTATAGCTTGCCATCTCGTGAATTGATCGCAGATGCAGCTGAGACTGTTATTAATGCCCACTGGTTTGATGGTGTTTTCTACATTCCCAACTGTGACAAGATTACACCGGGGATGATTTTGGCAGCTATGCGGACCAATGTGCCTGCCGTATTCTGCTCAGGTGGGCCTATGAGAGGTGGCGTTGACATGATGGGGCATCAAGCGACTCTCTCCAGTTTGTTTGAAGCAGTAGGGACTTATCAGGCCGGTGATATGAGCATGGATGAGCTCGATTTCCTGGAAAAAAATGCTTGCCCAACTTGTGGCTCTTGCTCTGGTATGTTTACCGCCAATTCCATGAACTGTTTGATGGAAGTTTTGGGGCTTGCTCTTCCAGGAAATGGTACCATTCTTGCCGTTTCGGATGAACGCCGGGAATTGGTTCGTCAAGCAGCCAAACAACTGGTGGAGAATATTAAAAAGGGTATCCGTCCACGGGATATCGTAACCAAAGAAGCTATTGATGATGCCTTTGCGCTTGATATGGCTATGGGGGGCTCCACCAATACCGTACTTCATACGCTTGCAATTGCTCGTGAAGCTGGGATTGACTATGATCTCAAGGATATTAATGAAATTGCCAAGAAGACACCTTACCTCTCTAAAATCGCACCGTCAAGTGTCTACACCATGCATGATGTGCACGAAGCTGGTGGAGTTCCAGCTATTATCAATCAGTTGATTAAAAAAGGAGCCATCAAGGGGGACCGCATCACGGTCACTGGTAAGACTTTGAAAGAAAATGTAGCTGGTGCTGAAATTAAAAACGAAGAAATCATTCATCCAATCGAACATCCGATTTCACCAGTTGGTGGCTTGTCGATTCTTTACGGAAATATCGCTCAAGATGGTGCTGTCATCAAGGTCGGTGGGGTCGATCCGTCTGTGACCACTTTCCGTGGAAAAGCCATTTGTTGTGATTCACAGGATCAAGCTCTTGAGTTGATTGACAATGGAACGGTCAAGAAGGGACATGTCGTTGTCATTCGTTACGAAGGTCCTCAGGGTGGTCCGGGGATGCCAGAGATGCTTGCGCCAACCTCTAAGATTGTTGGACGCGGTCTTGGTAAGGATGTAGCTCTCATTACGGATGGTCGTTTCTCAGGAGCGACGCGTGGGATTGCGATTGGTCACGTTTCTCCAGAAGCAGCAGAAGGTGGAAATATCGCCTTGATTGAAGATGGGGATGAAATCGTGATTGATCTACCAAATCGTACCATCGAGTTGCTTGTTGATGATGCAACCCTTGCAGAACGTCGTAAATACTTGAAACCGTTCAAATCAAAAATTTCCAGTGGTTGGTTGCGTCGTTACACAGCCTTTGCTAAATCAGCTAATGTCGGTGGGACCTTGATGAGTGATGAAGAATTCGAAGAACGGAAGGCAGAACGTCAAGCACAAGAAAAATAAGCAAAAAACCTTTCCTGCTATGTGAAATCACAAGCAAGAAAGGTTTTTTGACGGTAAGATCATTTGGTACGCATTTCACCATGTGGGAAGTAGGTTCCTTCAGGCATATCATTAATGATGACGTGAACAGCTGACTGAGGAGCACCAGTGTTGCGAACAACAGCTTCTGTTACTTCTTTAGCGAGGGCTTTCTTTTGTTCCAAAGTGCGTCCTTCAAATAGGTCAATTCGTACAAATGGCATAGGGCCACCTCCTAAATATGTTATAGAACTATTTTATCACATTTTGGAATACAAAGGTCAGCAAAATTATGGTAAAATGATAATGAAACACATTTTAGAGAGAACAGAAGGAAAATGGCACAATTATATTATAAATATGGGACCATGAACTCAGGGAAAACCATTGAGATCTTGAAGGTGGCCCATAATTATGAAGAGCAAGGCAAGCGTGTGGTGATTATGACCTCGGCAATTGATACTAGAGATGGAGTAGGAGTAGTTTCTAGCCGAATCGGTATGAAGCGAGAAGCCGTTGCAATTGAAGAAGAAACAGATATCTTTGGTTTTATTCAGAACCAACCCATCAAACCCTACTGCGTCTTAATCGATGAAGCTCAGTTTTTGAAACGACACCATGTTTATGACTTGGCTAGAGTTGTGGATGAATTGGATGTGCCTGTTATGGCTTTTGGCCTTAAAAATGATTTTCGAAATGAACTCTTTGAGGGGTCTAAACACCTCCTCTTGTTAGCCGACAAGATCGAGGAGATTAAGACCATCTGCCAATACTGTTCCCGCAAGGCGACCATGGTCTTGCGCACCCAAGCGGGCAAACCTGTCTACGATGGAGAACAAATCCAGATCGGTGGACATGAGACCTATATCTCGGTTTGCCGCAAGCATTATTTTAATCCGGACATACCAACTGAAAACGTCTAGAATGTTTTAGAGAGAATAGAAATGTCTATTTGTTTAAAAGATATTACAATAGAGAATTATTTTGACGTTTTAAATCTAGAAGTTCATCCAAACCAAAGGAATTTTATTGCATCCAATTCCATTAGTTTAGCTGAAGCCTATGTATATGATAAAAATGGTGATTTTATAGCTCCCTTAGCAGTTTATGATAAGGAAGCATTAGTTGGTTTTGTTATGATTGCCTATGACCAGAAAATTGGGATCAGCAAGGGAAATTACTTGTTATTTCGTTTTATGATCGATCAACGATTTCAAGGTTTAGGCTATTTTAAACCGATTATGGATGCAGTCATTGACTTTGTTTCTACAGAGCCAGCTGGAAAAGCAACAAGTCTTTGGTTATCTTATGAACCGGAAAATAAACATGCGAGATCTTGCTATCTCCATTATGGATTTAAAGAAACTGGCCAAGTCATAGAAGACGAAATTGTAGCAATCTATGATCTAACAACCAAGAATTAAGGAGCAAACATGAATATCTATGATCAACTACAAGCTGTAGAAGACCGATACGAAGAGTTAGGAGAATTACTGAGTGATCCTGATGTGGTCTCTGATACCAAACGCTTTATGGAGCTTTCAAAAGAAGAGGATTCCACTCGTGACACGGTAACAGCTTACCGAGAATACAAACAAGTCCTTCAAAATATCGTCGATGCTGAAGAAATGATCAAGGAAGCAAGCGGCGATGCAGATTTGGAAGAAATGGCCAAGCAAGAGCTGAAAGATGCTAAGGCTGAAAAAGAAGCCTACGAAGAAAAACTGAAGATCTTACTTCTTCCAAAAGATCCAAACGATGACAAGAACATTATCTTGGAAATCCGTGGAGCAGCAGGAGGAGACGAAGCACAGTTGTTTGCTGGCGACCTCTTGCAGATGTATCAAAAATACGCGGAAAGCCAAGGTTGGCGCTTTGAAGTCATGGAAGCCTCTTACAATGGTGTTGGCGGGATCAAAGAAGTAGTAGCTATGGTTTCTGGTCAGTCTGTCTATTCAAAACTTAAGTACGAATCAGGTGCCCACCGGGTACAACGGGTTCCAGTGACGGAAAGCCAAGGTCGTGTTCATACCTCTACAGCGACCGTTCTGGTCATGCCAGAAATTGAAGAAGTTGAGTATGACATTGATCCCAAAGACCTTCGGATTGACATCTACCACGCGTCTGGTGCGGGTGGACAAAACGTCAACAAGGTCGCAACAGCCGTTCGTATCGTTCACTTGCCAACCAATATCAAGGTAGAGATGCAGGAAGAGCGGACGCAACAAAAGAACCGCGATAAGGCCATGAAGATTATTCGTGCGCGTGTGGCAGACCACTTTGCTCAAATTGCTCAAGACGAGCAAGATGCGGAGCGGAAGTCTACAATCGGTACGGGTGACCGTTCAGAGCGGATCCGGACTTATAACTTCCCTCAAAACCGTGTGACTGATCACCGGATTGGGTTGACTCTTCAAAAACTGGATACCATTTTGTCTGGTAAATTAGATGAAGTGGTCGATGCTTTGGTTCTCTATGACCAAACACAAAAATTAGAAGAATTAAACAAGTAATGAAATTAGCTCAAATTTTTAAAGATTTTGAGGAACAATTAATCACACAAGGAGAGGAAGCTGAAAGCCTCTCTTTTGTCTATCGGAGCCTCAAAAATCTCTCTTTTACAGACTTTATTTTTGCTATTCAACAAGAAATCACTCCAGAGGAGAAAGAGTTTGTAGAAAGTATTTACAATCAACTAGCGGCACATGTACCTGCCCAGTACATCATCGGACATGCTGAATTCTATGGAATGGAGCTAAAGGTGGATGAGCGAGTTTTGATCCCTCGTCCAGAGACAGAAGAGCTAGTAAACCTCATCTTGACTGAAAATCCTGAGAAAAATCTCGAAGTAGTAGATGTCGGGACAGGAAGCGGCGCTATCGCGCTTGCTTTAGCGAAAAATCGCCCAGATTGGTGCGTTACAGCAAGCGATATTTCTACGGATGCACTTAACTTAGCAAGCGAAAATGCTGCGTTTCAAGACCTAAAAATATCCTTTAAAAAATCTGATTGTTTTGAAGAAATTGCTGAAAATTATGATATAATTGTATCCAATCCCCCCTATATCTCTCGTGCAGACGAGTCGGAGGTAGGCTTGAATGTCCTACATTCGGAGCCCCATCTAGCGCTCTTTGCTGAGGAAGATGGTCTGGCTATCTATCGCAAGATTGCTCAAGAAGCTAAGAACCATCTCCGTGAGGGAGGTAAGATTTACCTTGAAATTGGATACAAACAAGGTCACAGTGTTCCCGCATTGTTTAGGAAATATCTTCCTGAAAAGCGTGTTCGAACACTCAAGGACCAGTTTGGTCAAGATAGGATGGTTATCGTGGATGATGGATAGAATGAAGAAAGAGTTGGAAAATGGTGGAGCAGTCGTCTTGCCGACGGAAACAGTTTACGGCCTTTTTGCTAAGGCCTTAGATGAACAAGCTGTTGAACATGTTTACCAGCTCAAGCGTCGCCCAAAAGAGAAGGCGCTTAACCTCAATATCGCTTCCCTAGAAGCTATCTTATCCTTTTCTAAGAATCAACCAACCTATCTCAAACGATTGGTAGAAGCCTTTTTACCAGGTCCCTTGACCATTATCCTAGAAGCTAATGACAGAGTTCCTTACTGGGTCAACTCTGGTCTACAAACAGTCGGATTTCGGATGCCCAATCACCCGATTACTCTGGACTTAATTAGAGAGACAGGTCCCTTAATTGGTCCCTCTGCCAATATTTCCGGTCATGCCAGCGGAATTGTCTTTACAGACATTTTGAAGGATTTTGATCAAGAAGTTTTGGGACTAGAGGATGATGCTTTTCTGACAGGGCAGGATTCGACTATTTTGGATTTGTCTGGTGATAAGGTCAAGATTCTACGACAAGGTGCAATTACGCGAGAAGACATTCTTGCTAAGCTACCTGATATTCCTTTTGAGGAGGTATGATATGCTAAGAGATTTGAAGACTAGAGATGCTGAAGCTATTTATGAGATTAACAAAGAAGCTTTAGGCTATGATTTTAGTCCTGAAAAAACAGCGAATCAGCTGGCCAAGTTATCTCAGGACGTGCATCATTTCATACTTGGGTACGAGGATTCAAGCAGTCATGAACTACTTGGATATGTTCATGCAGAAGTTTATGAATCCTTGTATTCACAGCCAGGTTTCAATATCTTGGCTTTAGCAGTTCAGCCAGACCATCAGGGTCAAGGCATTGGGAAAAGCTTGCTAGAGGGGTTGGAAATAGAAGCAAAAAGACGGGGTTACGGGTTTATTCGTTTAAACTCTGCCGATCATCGTCTGGGGGCTCATGCATTTTATGAAAAAGTTGGCTATACTTGCGATAAAATGCAGAAACGGTTCATACGCATCTTTTAGTTTGTCTCTAATTTCTTTTTAGAATTAGGATACACGACACAACTAAGGGACTAGTCATTTAGTAAAGGAGAAGACCCATGATTTTTGACAAAGACGATTTTAAAGCATACGATGCTGATCTTTGGAATGCCATTACCAAAGAAGAGGAGCGCCAGCAAAACAACATTGAGTTGATTGCTTCTGAAAATGTAGTTTCCAAGGCCGTTATGGCCGCTCAAGGGTCCATTCTTACCAACAAGTATGCCGAAGGTTACCCAGGTCGCCGGTATTACGGTGGGACAGATGTGGTCGATGTGATCGAAAGCCTCGCCATCGAACGGGCCAAAGAAATTTTTGGTGCTAAATTTGCCAATGTACAACCTCACTCAGGAAGTCAAGCCAATTGTGCGGCCTACATGGCTTTGATTGAGCCAGGAGATACCGTTATGGGGATGGATTTGGCAGCGGGTGGTCACTTGACACACGGTGCTTCTGTGAGTTTCTCAGGTCAAACCTATCACTTTGTGCCTTATAATGTTGATCCTAAAACGGAACTCTTGGATTTTGATGCGATTTTGAAGCAAGCCCAAGAAGTGAAGCCAAAACTCATTGTAGCTGGTGCGTCAGCCTACTCTCACATCATTGACTTCTCTAAATTCCGTGAAATTGCGGATGCAGTAGGAGCCAAGCTCTTGGTTGATATGGCTCATATCGCTGGTTTGGTCGCTGCTGGACTTCACCCAAGTCCAGTACCATACGCCCATATCACAACAACAACGACTCATAAAACCCTTCGCGGACCTCGTGGTGGCCTGATTTTGACCAATGATGAAGAGTTAGCTAAGAAGATTAATTCAGCGATCTTCCCAGGCATTCAAGGTGGTCCATTAGAACATGTTGTAGCTGCTAAAGCAGTTGCCTTTAAGGAGGTATTAGACCCTGCCTTTAAAGAATACGCTGCGAACGTGATTAAAAACACTCAGGCTATGGCAGAAGTCTTCTTAGAAGATCCTGATTTTCGGATTATTTCTGGAGGGACTGAAAACCACCTCTTCTTGGTTGATGTGACCAAGGTTGTTGATAATGGAAAAGTTGCTCAGAACCTACTAGATGAAGTCAATATTACTTTAAACAAAAATTCTATTCCGTACGAAACCTTGTCTCCTTTTAAGACAAGTGGAATTCGTATCGGATCTGCAGCCATTACTGCGCGTGGATTTGGTGAAAATGAAAGTCGTAAAGTCGCTCACTTGATCATCAAAGCTCTAAAACACGCTGAAAATCCAGCTGTACTAGAAGAAGTGAGAGGAGAAGTCAAAGCCTTGACAGATGCCTTCCCACTCTATGAGGACTAATCATTTTATGGATATTTATATTCAAAAAGCAATCATTCATCAGTTCCGTCCGGATGATACAGACTTGGTTTTAGCAGATAAGTTTCTCAATATTACTCCAAAAATTGAAGAATATCTACGTAGAAAAGTGGAGCGTGTGTATTCTGATGAAGCAAAGACTGGGATTTTCGAAGAAGGAAATCCCTTCTTCGATCACATCACGGATGATCTCTTAGAAACATCTGTTACCCTAGCCAATCTTTGGAAAGAAGAGTTCAGTATTTCTGAAAATCAAAAGACCAATGATTTGGTCTTTGTCCAATTTTTGAAAGAAGGAGTGGCACATTTTGCCTTCCTACGAATTGCATTGCGTGAAACCTTGACTCACTTAGGTGGTGAGGTGGACAATCCAATCAAGCTCACTCAGAACAATCTACCAGGTTTTGGAACTGGAGCAGATGAAGCTTTAGTAGTCAATCTTGAAAGCCGTAAGTACCACTTGATTGAAAAGCGAATCAAGTACAACGGTACCTTCTTGAATTATTTTTCTGAGAATCTCTTGCAAGCTCAGCCAAAGATTTCACCCAAGAAGTCTATCAAGGAAGTGGAGAAAACAGCACAACGCATTGCAGAGACCTTTAACTCCGATGATTTTCAGTTCCAATCCAAGATGAAGTCAGCCATTTTCAATCACATCGAAGAAGACAACCAATTGTCGCCTGAAAAATTGGCCGATGATCTCTTTGACAATAACCTGACGGCCCGACTGAGTTTTATCGATCAGGTCAAGGAAGCTGTTCCAGAGCCTGTCCGTTTTGAAGAGATCGATGCCAGTCGTCAGCTTAAGAAATTTGAAAATCAGAAACTTTCCTTGTCAAACGGAATCGAACTCATCGTTCCAAATAATGTCTATCAGGATGCGGAATCCGTGGAATTCATTCAAAATGAAAATGGAACCTATTCCATTCTGATCAAAAATATTGAGGATATACAAAGTAAATAATGATAAAACGCATACTCAAGGTCATCTTTTTCATCTTTATCATCTTTGGAATTTTTAAGGGGATTCAGATCCACCATGATGTCAAACAAGTCCTACAATACCGCTCTCTCGTTCGGGAGGCCCTAGCGAATGAGGATACCACAGCTAATGAGAATCTGATCTTAGCCATGATCTATACTGAAACAAAGGGGCGAGAGGACGATCTGATGCAAGCCAGTGAGAGTGCTAGCGGTGAGACCAACACCATCAGTGATAACAAAGCCAGTATTCGTCAGGGGATTCAGACACTTTCAGATGACTTAAAAGAGGCCAAGAAAAAAGGAGTAGATAGTTGGACTGCTGTCCAAGCTTATAATTTTGGGAAAGAGTACATTGATTACGTGGCTAAGCACGGCGGCACTAACTCTCTCGAATTGGCACGTGCCTATTCGCGGGATGTGGTAGCTCCTAGCCTCGGCAACGTGACTGGTAAAACCTACCTTTATCTGCATCCAATTTCTCTTTTAAATGGGATGGAACTCTATGTAAATGGGGGCAATATCTACTATTCTCGCTTAGTAGAGACGAATATGACGATTATGAACTTATTCTCATGGTTTTAATCAATTAAGTCAGAGAGAGTGGGACAGAAATCGGTCATTCGTTAGAATTCGATTTCGTCGTCCCACCTTCGCACAGCTTCAACAGTCTGGGAGACTGTTGAAGGTTGCAGATGAAGGAAACATAGTTTCCGTCAACATAGGGCATCTTTGAAGCTTAAAAAGCGAACAAAGACTTAGGATACTTGCTTCG
>NZ_JAAPAW010000013.1:0-43232 GCF_014435245.1 Streptococcus sp. IMAU 99161
ATGGAGCTTTTTTTCTACAACAAAATAGACTCCATAATTTCTACAGTGGTTTTACCCACTACAGAAATTATAGAGCCTTTTTTCTATGAGAACTGGCGGTGCGCAATTAGGATAGCTCTAACGACTTTAGTCGCGTAGAGATATGCTATGCACAGTTGCCCCAAGAAAACAAGCGAAGCGATGTTTGATTGGATGGCAACCGCTGCACTCAAAACGTTAATCAATACGATTATATCAACGTTTACAGACATTCAAGAAGTTACTCTTGGATGTCTTTTTTGTTTCAAAAAATCAAAGTTCACCCCAAAATTCACCCCATATTCACCCCATCAATTTTTTAAACTACGAAACGCAATATCACCTACAGTCTGATTGACTTTATCTTTGGTATTGACGTAAGTTTTTGTAATTTCCTTATCACTATGAGTAAGAGCTTCTGAAATGGCTTCAAGAGAAATACCTGCTTGTTTAGCAAGAGTAGCACCGGTATGTCTTAGTTTGTGTGGTGAAGCTGGTGCTAATTCGGGATGTCTTCGTCTTACTGATTTCATTCGGTAGTTGAGATAGTCTGTATGGAGAGGTAAATTTATGTTATTAGTCCTGTCATTATATGTAAATACAAATTGTTCTGTATTACTGACGATGCCAAACTTTGCTAGTTCATATTTTTGTTGTTTTTTCCAAGAGGTAAGAAGTTGGAGTAAGTCATTAGAAATAGAGAAAATAGGATAGCAAAAGCTCTATTTCAGGAGAAAATGAAGCAAATATTTCCATAATAAAACGCATATTATCAAGGTTGTTCAATTCTTGATAATATGCGTTTTTCTTATTTTAAAGCCTGATGGCTCAGCCTCTTTTTCATTATAATTCAGTTACAATTTAATCTCATTTGAGGAAGTGGGTGATGATTTTCTCTAATAAGACTATGATATTAATTTTTGATAGTGCTTCCAGAAGTTATGTATTCTACTTTACCCTATTAGATCGTGTGTTCTAAATTCACTAAATCTTGTTAGGTTTTGGGGAGAATCATTGATAACAGACTGTTGCAAATTTAATCAGCTGTATGATTCATAATTATCTACTTTTCTAGTAACCAATCTATGATATTTTTCTTCTCAATACCATTGTAATTTGCTGTTGGCTGAATCGTATCCATTGTTAACAGATATTTGGGGAATTGATCTTTAATGGCTTCTAGTGGTCTAAGTTCTCTTTCTAGTGTTTCTGGAGCAAGTGTTGTTTCACTGACCTGATAATAAGCGTAGTGACCAACATCAGTTACAACAACAAAATCAACCTCATATTTATCTAAATTACCAACATATACTTGTGAATATCTACGTCTCAATTCCAAATACACAATATTTTCCAAGATATGACCAATGTCTTCTTTGTGGTCTGGTAATAAGAGATGTCGTAAACCTAAATCAACGGGATAATATTTTTCTAAGCGTTGCAATAATGCTCTACCTTTTACATCAAAACGTGGAACGGAATAAAAAAGTAAACTATCTGTCAAAGTTGTCAAATAATTTTCTAAAGTATTATGGGATATTGAAACATTTTGGCTGACTAGGGTATTGCGAATCTTATTTGTTGATATTAAGCTACCTGTACTACTGAGAAGGGTTCGGACAATACGCTCAATAATAGTAGGATTTGGATTTCCCAATCTAGTTACAATATCATTTAACAATATTGAGTTATATATTCCTCTGAGATAGTCAATTTTTTCAGCGTAAGATGATGTTTGCAATAAGTAAGGGAAAGCACTAAATAGATAATTGTTAAAAATTTCTGTTGTATTCAGATTCTTTGAGAGAGATTGACCTGATAGGTATTCTTCAAATGACAAAGGAAGAACCTCTATCTCAACATACCGACCAGTCAAATTTGTAGCTAATTGGCTACTCATAAAGTAGGCGTTTGATCCAGTCAAATAGAGGTCTACATTTGGTAAGATGAATAGACTATCTGCTACTAGTTCAAATTTTTCAACATGTTGAATTTCATCTAAGAAGATATAGTATGTTTTCTCCTTGGCTAACCGCTCTTTTATATAAGCAAATAATGTTTGAAAATGTCGCAGTTCATAGTAACTCAAATCTTCGAAATTGATGGATATAATCTGATCCTCGTCTACCCCAGTTGCTAGTAACTCCTCTTTATAGAGTTGAAAGAGTACAGATTTACCAGCTCGTCTAACTCCACTCACAACTTTAATGATTTGGCGGTCACGATGTCTTTTTAAAAAATCTAAATAATGTGGTCTTTTAATATAGTTCATAATAGTTACCTCAAAGATAGTATATTACAAATAGGAATTATTTTCAAATATTTAGAAATAATATTTAATTCATTTGATTACTTTCAATTTTTTAGAAATAATATCTATGACTATTTAAATATCTTAAGGATAGAAAAAGAAATTACACTGGCACGAAGAAACTGTATATTTGTTGCTAAACTGTACTTCATCTTTGTGATACAGTAGTTCGTATTTTTCAACTACATAAGCTCCTAAAACTAAAAAGTGATAACCCTTTGATAACCTTTCGATTTTTAAAAGGGTTATACATGTAAGGATTGAGGATTTATCTCTTAAAATTACTTGATTTTAGTAATAATTTACCATAAATACCATGATGTAGAAAAAACCAGGCTTGAAAAAAGCTCGTAAAGCTAGCCAGTTCTCAAAACGTTAATTCGTTACTGGAAAGCAGAATACAAACGAAAACACTTTGTATCTTGCAAGGTGTTTTTTGTATGAGAACTGGCGGTGCGCAATTAGGATAGCTCTAGCGACTTTAGTCGCATAGAGATATGCTATGCACAGTTGCCCCAAGAAAACAAGCGAAGCGATGTTCGATTGGATGGCAACCGCTGCACTCAAAATGTTCTTCGAAAGAATTACTATACTTACAGAGAGCACCTTTCGGGATGTTCTTTTTTGGACTTTCTTACTAAATTGGTGCAATTGACACAGTTGTTGCGACTTTAGTCGCTTACAAATGTGGCTGCAATGTGACGAAGTCAATTGCCTCAAAACGTTAATCAATACGATACTATCAACGCTTCGAAACACTTCATGGTTCACACCATGGGGTGTTTTTTTGATGATTTTTAGTAAAATTCACACCACTTTTCACACCATCAATTTTTTAAGCTACGAAATGCAATATCACCTACAGTATGATTGACTTTATCTTTAGTATTAACAATTGCAATGACATAAATTTTCCATTTTAAATATATATTATGGTAAAAGAAAAAGATTGAAGAAAATAGTCCAAAATGAACTTTGTCTTCAATCTGAACAGAGTAAATACTACTCTGTTAGAGGCGTTTTTTTATTATATTAATGGCGAAGGCTAAAGTAGTTCCTAAAAGCACTCCGGTTCCTTTTTTTCCAGTACTTTTACATCTATCACAAACAGGAAATAACCTTTTATCAGTTATTGTTTTACGACAGAACTTACATTTACGTTTTTGACTAATTTGATTCTCGGACATCACTTTTATCCCCAATCTCCAATTTTTTATTTTCTAAATTTGTTAAAAAAGTATTATTTGTATCATTTGCTTCATGAAGCTTTTCTTGTAGATTTATAAATAAATCAATATCATTCTTTCCGTATTTATAATGACTGTTGATAAGTTCTAATAGGCTAATTTTATCTGAATTTTTTAACCACTTAGCTCTATTTATACGAGGAATCTTTTGTAATAAGTTAAGTAGTAAACCTCTATTGGTTGTTATATCTGGTTGGGTGAGTAATTCCATTACTCCGTTATAAGAAGTAAGGCGTTCGAGAGCCATTGCCTTATTATTTAAGCTTAAATCAATGTAAAGTTGCATACCAACTATTTTTGTTATTATTTCTGTATCGTTGAGTATAAAGTCAGCATGTCTTTTTAATGAATCATATAAATAATCTACTTGTTTAGTTCTCTTAATTATTTCCTCTTTATTGGAGATCAAATCAGCTTTGATTGCACTGACAGAATCTTCCATATAAGTATTTGCTTCATTCAAAAGATGAATTTTTTCGTCTAAGGAGACAGTGTTTAGTGCCTGTAAAACTTTAGTTCTAGCAGAGAAGAATGGAGGTAAGATGCTATTATTTCTATCCCAGTTAATTTGAAATTCTTGACTAGCTTTCATATCTAAAAGTAGATCGTAAATCTGTTTTAGTTGAACTTGGGTTGATAAATCAACTTTGGAGGAATCGTCAGTGTTGTTGCTTTTTTTCTCTACTTTTTTTAATGTAACATCTTCAACACGGACATTATTTTTTGTCGTATCAACAATGACGGCTCTATAATTACCATCAATTTTTTTGGAATTTCCTACTTTAAAGGTACCATTTTCTAGCTTCTTTTTTGTTTTTTCTGAAAGACTAGCAAAATCTAATTCATAAAAATTATCATTCTTTTTATCATATACTTTAGGCTTGGGATTAAGATGTCTATCAACAAAATTAAATAGTGGTTCCCCATTGATATCAATGATATTTGCTAAATTTAGCGATGTGTTATTGTCAATTAACTGAGGTAAGGCATATTCAAAAGGACTGCTTATTGCAAATATATCAGTCGTTTTTTTATCTTCTTCAGATTTAAATAGATTAAAGGCTAATAGATTATTTTCAATTAATTCATATTCATCTTTATTCGTATTTGCAACATCGTTCATAATTTCACCTTTGACACTTATTTGTTTAATTATAACACGTTATAAAGGGTTTCTTACAAAAATAAAATAGAATATATCAAAAGATATTTGGCGATGAAATAATTTGAAAAAGAGCAATTGTGTTAAAAGATTAAATTTGGGTAGTAAACAAAATCTTTCACTAGTAAGTTAGTAAGCCCTACTTGAATTTTGAATATTTTTTAGTAGAAACAATTACTATAAATGTTGGAATATAAGGAAATCTGAAACAATGTTTTATTATTATAAAACATAATGATTGACATATATAAAACATATTGCTAAAATATAGACAAATAAAGAAGGGGTATTGACTATTATTGAGGTTATCAACAAGGATGCAGATGATAAGAAAATTTCCCCATTTATTTTATAGTTTACGAAAAGAGATGTTATATGAAAAAAGAAATTAATTATTTTAATGAGGCATTGCTATTAGCTACGAGAATTTGTAATTGGGAAGAAAAAACAGATTCAGATTTACCGATAAATTATAAAAAATATGAACTGTCAAAAGAACAGATCGATCTTGAACATCAAGATCTGATTTCTTTCTATAACAATATTAGGCGTGAAGGTAGGAGCGTTTTAAACGAATTTTCTGAAATAGAAATCTTCTTTAAAAATTATAGAAATGAGAAAACTCCTGAAATTCTTTATTTCTTGACATATTCTAGATTGCAAAAAACTATTAAAAACTATTCTACTTCTGAGTTGCTTTCTGTTATAAAATCAGAGTTTATTAAGAATATGCAATCTTTAGGATACGAACTTTCTCCAGAGTTTCACCTTCATGAAATTGATAATTTAAAACTATTTAATGAACAACAAAGGTATCTAATTTATAAACTACTGCATAATATAAATCATACGTTTGATCAGTTATATCAATTCATTTTATTAATGGAACAAGTAATTAAGAATCAGGAGTATTTGATACTTAGTAGACTTGATGAAGTTTATAGTGAGATGGGCACTGAGAAACTCATAAGTGAAGAATTGGAGTCTACAATAGATTCTCTGAGTAAAAACCATACTATTGTTGACGTTGAATATACGTTGTTTATTCAATTCCCTCAACTTTTTGGACTTAGTTTATTCATGGAGGGGGAATTAACAAAAGGATTTTGTTATTTTGGTCTGGTACCCTCTTTATTAGAGGGACAACCAAAATCAGTTGAGGAAAAAAAAGAGGATATGATCCAAAAATTATCTCTTATTTCTGATCCGACTCGTTTTAATATTATTTTAATGTTATCAAACAAATCTATGTATGGACGCGAAATTTCAGAAGAATTGTCTATCTCAACAGGAACTATTAGTCACCACTTATCTCATTTATTAAAAGAAAATTTGATTCAATCAGAAATGAAAGGGAAAAGAATCTATTATAGAGTGAACCAATCAGAAATCAATCAGATAGGAAATTTCTTGCTTCAATTGGGAGGTGAAAAATATGAGTAATATCCTACTATATAACATCATAAAGAAAAATTGGAAAGATACTCTTATTGCCATTATTTTTAAAATATTATTTGCGATATCTATCACGATCATGTCTTATTCATTAACATTTTTGTTTGATAGTTATAAACTCGGACAAAATAGATTCTTTCGTGCGATATATATTCTTGGGTTTATTATTTTAGTAACAGTACTTCTCTCATTTCTTTCAGATTACTTTAAAGCAAGATATTTAAAAAGTTCAAATATTTTGTTGAAAACACAAATCACAGATAATGTCGTGGAAAATTCATCTGATTTAATTGCGGAACGAGATACAGGAAAAGCCATTTCTTGGTTTATTAACGATGCAAAACAGATAGAAACTCAGGCTTTTGAAAATATTTTAACTTTTATTTATATGTTAGCTCTTGTAATTAGTGCTTTTATTTCAATTTTCATATTACATTGGTCAATTGCATTGGTATCAGTAGCATTTCTTTTAATATCACTCGTTATTCCCAATTTATCACAAAAATATGTTGTAATAGCACAAGAAAAGTATACGAGAGCAAATGAAGAGTATACAGAGGCAGTGAGAGACAATATGGAGGGACTGAGCCTGTTTTTCCTTGGAGATGCGTTAGCAAGTTTTATTTCAAGGATGAACAATGCTTCAACAACAAAAGAAGAACATCAATTTAGATTTTCTATGACGCAAGCAAAGGTTGGAAGTGTAGTATTGTTGGTTTCGCTTTTTTCACAAATAGGCTTAATCATTTTTACTCTCTATATTTCTAGTATAGGGTTAACGACGATTGGTAGTGTATTTAGTATAGCGTCATTATCTGGTAACTTATTTAACGGTATTCAGGGTTTGACTTCTTCCATTACAATCTTTAAGTCATCAGATGTTTTATTACAGAAATTTCAGACCAAAACAGTTAATGAAACTATTGAAGTTGACTCGAGAGTAAATAATATTTCCTTAGCTGATATTTCTTTTCAGTATGATAATCATGTGATTTTTAACGATTTTTCTCAGACCTTTATTAAAGGGAGAAAATATGCCATTGTTGGGGAGTCTGGAAGCGGGAAATCAACTCTTTTACAGTTATTATTAGGATTGAAACAGGCCAAATCAGGGAGTATCTTTATCAACGGTTGTGATCTTAATGCAATTAATCTAAAAAGTTACTACAAGCGTATAGCCTATATTGACCAATCTATTTATTTAATAAATGGTTCAATTAGAGAGAATATTACATTAGGTAAATTAATTTCAGATCAGGAACTGGCTGAAGTGGTTGAAAAAACTCAATTGAGTTCTTTTGTTGGTGAAAATTTATCTGGTTTAGATAGAAAACTTGTGTCGAATGGTTTAGCTATTTCAGGTGGAGAAAAACAGAGAATTGCTTTGGCTCGGGCGATTGTTAAGGATGTTGATTTTATTATCATTGATGAAACAACTTCACAGCTCGATAAAGAAAACAGACTGGCCATTGAAGAGACAATATTAGGGTTACAGGATATTGGTGTTATCTATATCAGCCATAATACAGAATCTAAAGTCCTTGAACTATTTGATGAAGTTTTAGATAGTCGTTACTTTAAGTAATATGTTTTACAATGATAGTTGTAGTCAACAAAGATATGGAGGAGATGTACCTTAAGCAGATAAGAGGCTTGTCAAAAACGTTATCTGGAAATAATCCCCCTAGTTCAGGTTAAAATAAAATGCATAATATCAGTCTTTTTAAAATACCTGATATTATGCGTTTTTAATTTCAAAGAATTTTAGGAATTACTTGAACTCTCAAACCCCATATATGTTTTTCTGAGTTACATGAAAAGTCTAACTTAATTTGACAATCTAGAACCTTAAAGACTTTTGAATAGCCTTATAGTGATTGTTTCTTCAATAATTGAATGTGTGACATTTTATCTCTCAGTCACAACAATGCACCAAAATTGGTGCGTTTTTTTCTTTTTATGCTATAATAGGAAATAATTTAAGGAGGACTCTCATGATCGGAGAAAATATTAAAACGTTACGCAAGGCACATAACCTAACTCAGCCTGAGTTTGCAAAGATTGTTGGTATCTCTCGAAATAGTCTGAGTCGTTATGAAAATGGAACAAGTTCAATTTCAACAGAATTAATAGATCGTATCTGCCAGAAATTTAATGTTTCTTATATCGATATCGTAGGGGAGGAAAAAATGCTCACACCGGTAGAAGATTATCAGTTAACTCTGAAAATTGAAGTGATTAAAGAACGAGGGGCGAATATCTTAGCGCAACTTTATCGTTTTCAAGATGAACAAGGAATTGCATTTGATGATCCTTCTAATCCTTGGGTTCTAATGAGCGATGATTTGTCTGATTTGCTGAACACGAAGATTTATCTTGTGGGGACTTTTGAGGATGTAGAGCGATATAATGGCTATTTGGATGGCATTGAACGGATACTAGAACAAGCTAGTCATCTGGTGGTGGCTTAATGAAACTAGAAGAATTTAGTCAAGATGATTTTGAACGAGCATCCAGACGACTCTTCCGTTCTTTAACTCGTGGTAAAACAACTTCGTCTCAGCCCAAGGCTATCTTGCTGGGTGGACAGAGTGGTGCTGGGAAAACAACGATTCATCGTATTAAACAAAGGGAATTTCAAGGAAATATCATTATCATTGATGGAGATAGTTCTCGCTCTTTTCATCCGAACTACCTTGATCTACAGGAAAAGTATGGCAAAGATAGTGTGGATTATACCAAAGTATTCGCAGGACAAATGGTTGACTATCTTGTAGATGAGTTGAGTAAAAAAGGTTATCATTTATTAATCGAGGGTACCTTGAGAACAACCGAAGTTCCTCGAAAAACGCCACAATTATTAGCAACTAGAGGTTACCAAGTCTCACTTGCACTAATAGCGACTAAGCCAGAATTGTCCTATCTCAGTACTTTGATACGTTATGAAGAGCTCTATACTATAGATCCTCGCCAAGCTAGAGCGACTCCCAAAACACACCATGATGGAATTGTAGAACATTTGGTTGATAACTTACGAGAGCTGGAAAATAACAAAATTTTTAATCAAATTCAAATTTATCAAAGAGATCGATCGTGTGTTTATGATTCGCAAGTAGATGAAACCTCAGCAGCAGAAGTTTTACAAGAATGCCTCTTTGGAAAATGGAGTAAGGTGGAGAAAGAGATGTTGAAATTGGGACAAGAACGGTTGAGGGAGTTTGACACGGATACTAAAAAGTAAGAGAGAATCTTTTTATGAGGTGAAGGTACACAGTAAGGGAGACGTATGAGAAAAATTTTAAAGAATCAGCTATATTTGAAAGTTCTACTTTCAGATCTAATATCAAATTTGGGAGATACCTTATATTTTATAGCTCTCATGACCTATGTGACGGAGCTGAAAGACAGTAATTTGGCTGTTTCAATCATCAATCTATCAGAGACGATCCCGATCTTATTTACAGTATTTTTTGGAATCATTGCAGATAGGACGCTGAATAAAGTTGAGACCATTATTAAAACGTTGTGGATACGGGTAGGTTTGTATTTAGTAGTGGCTATGGTGATGAATTTTAAGGCATCTATTATGGTAGTTATACTGGCTAGTATGGTTAATCTTGTCTCAGATACACTGGGGCAATTTGAAAATGGTCTTTTCTACCCAATTTCGAATCGGATTGTGGAAAAATCAGAGAGAGAAGAGGCGATGGCCTTTAGGCAGACGGTAACGTCAACCATGAATATTGTCAATCAATCATTGGGAGCGTTTTTGATCACGATTCTGAGTTTCTTTCACTTAGCTCTTATCAATTCTCTAACCTTTGCGATTAGTTTGTTCATTATGCTAGTGATCAAACATCAAATTGATGATGATTATGACGATCAAACCTCGTCTAGCACGGGCTCTACATTTCAGTTCATAGCTTTGTTTTCCGAGATCATGTCACACTTAAAACTCTCCATTAAGCATCTATTTAGTATTAGTCATATGAAGGCTGCCCTACTTGTGATACCGATTCTTAATGGAAGCTTAGCTATTCTCACACCATTAGTTGTCGTTAATCTTTCTAAAGGTTCTGCTCTAACCATTATGAATACAGCAACCACCATCTCACTTTTAGGCATTAGTACGGTTGCTGGAGGGATTTTAGGAGGTGCTTTCATTCTGATTAGTAAAAGATTTAAAAGCCTCTCCATAGGAGCTTTGCTAAAAATGAATTTAACGACTGTTTTGCTTTCGTTTGTTGCATTTTACTACCAAAATATTTATTTCATACTATTTGCATCCTTTCTTTCGAGTGTGTTCGTTAGTGCATTAAACCCTAAAATGGGAGCGATCATATTTAATCATATAGATGAAACGAAATTGGCGACCATATTTGGAGGAATGGTAACCTACTTCCAAATGGGGGATGTTATCTCCAGATTATTGTTTTCGACCTTAGTTATCTATCTACCTTCTAATTACATAGCAGTAGTGTATATGGTGTTAGTTTTGTTAGCATTTCTATATACAATTAAAAAAGTAGAGATAACGGCATAAGAAAATTTTAATTGGCCAACTCCACCTATCTGTTCGATAGATGACCCAGTATGTTGCTAGTATTAGCAGGGCTGGGATTGGAAATTGTCAATTCAAAAGAGTGATAATACGCCCGAGAAGCACCTTTCAGGTGTTTTTTGTTTACCTAATTGAACCAGAAGCAAGCAAAAAACCATCCTATCTTCCACAGTCAAATGTGACTGTAGAAAACAAAATGGCTCTAGAATGTTAAGGCTTAGTTGTCGTCTTTATGAAAGATATTTTTAACGCCCTTGATAGCTCCTTCAACAGCTTCTTTAGCATCTTCAGCAACTTCTTTTGCTTTTGAAGCAACTTTTTCAGCAGTGCCTTCAGCTTCTGTTTTTTTATCGCCGGTTAATTTACCGAAGCCTTCTTTAACAGAGCCTTTGGCTTGGTTCAATTTTTCTTCTAATGACATAGCGTCACCTCCGTTAAGTAAATAGTTTTTTAATCTGAATTTAAGACAGTTCATTTAAAAAATTAAAACTATTTAGCTCAGATTAATATAAGTATATGCCTTCTGAAATGGAAAGTCAAATAATCGTTACGGTATTCTAATAATAGGGATGAGGTCTGAATAATGATCGACTAATAGGTCACGATATTCAGGCTTTCCAGCAAAGATTTGAAACGAAAAAGGCCAAAAAATTTTTTGTCTCCAATAAAATAAATGGTATAATGGTCGTGAACAGATACATCGTAGCGCTATTTTTTGAAAAAGAGAAGATGAACATGAAAAGAATCCTCAAAACCTACCCCGTTGTCAGTACTTTGTCTTTAACTTGTTTGTTGCTCGGCCTGTTGACTTCCTTTTTGGGGGATGCTATGTATGACCTGTTGGCCTTTCATTCGAAGCCGGCCTATGCTTGGCAGTATGTCAGTGGGACCTTGATGCATGGCAGTAAAGGAGCACCTGTCTGGTTTTTATGGGTCCATTTGATTTTAAATGGACTCATGGTCCTTCCTTTTGGTGGACTGTTAGAAAGGAAGAGAGGATCCAGGCAAGTCTTGATTGCTTTTGTTACGGCGACAGCTCTCTCTTCCATCGTTTTTCATCTTTTAACGCAAGGGCAGGAAATTCAGGCAACAGGGATCTCTGCTGTAGGCTATGCCTTTGTAACGGGAGGAGTCCTGCTCCTGCCAAATATGTGGAAAGAGTATTCACTCTCCGTAAAACTGTTTTATCTATTCTTAATTTTTTTATCTGGCCTCATGCTCTTACCGGCCATCACCGGCTGGATCTCGACTTGGCTGCATCTTTCAGGGATTGCCAGTTATCTATTGGTCTTTATTGGAAGTAACAGCTTGAAGGGGAGAAGTAACTATTAAGCCGGCTCTTGAATGAGGTTTTCATCTTCCTTCCTTGACTCTTCCCTCACTGCGCCGTATAATATTCTATATCATCAATGAAGAAATCACCTTTTGTCATTGTGCAAAGGGTGATTTTATAACGAAAAAAAGGAGACACAATGGGCTATATCTCTACTATTAAGACGGCTGTTCAGCTCTTTCCTTTCCTGGCATTTTTGCTGACCTTGCCCTACATGATTTTGAATTATCGAAAATATGGCTCGGTCAATAAATTGCGGGTGCTGATTTTCTATTCTTTTATGCTTTACTTGATGACGGTCTATCTGCTGGTGATCTTGCCTCTGCCGGATCCAAGTAAGATCCATACTAGATACTCGGAAATGGTCAATCTTTATCCCTTTGCCTTTGTGGTGGATTTTTTCAAGGAGAGCCCGTTTGATCTAGCGCAGACTGGTACTTGGATTCAGGCCCTTAAGCATCCGACTTTTTATGTGCCTGCCTTTAATGTCCTGATGTTGATTCCTTTTGGGATGTATCTGCGCTATTATTTCAAGTGTGGTTTTAAGAAAACGATTCTTCTGACAGCCCTCTTTAGTCTCTTTTTGGAACTGACCCAGTTATCAGGCCTCTATTTTATGTATCCGGGTCCTTACCGCCTAGCAGATGTCGATGACATCATTCAAAATACCACCGGTGGTGGAGTGGGCTACCTGCTCGGTTGGTTCCTAGTTTGGTTATTGCCGACGCGAGATGAAATCGACCAGCATTCTTTCCGAGTAGGGATGAGAGTATCGGGTCTTCGGATTGGACTTGCCTTCTTGATTGACTTTGTGACAGTATCCTTGCTTTACGCGGTGGTCAAACGTTTAGGAGTGCTTCCTTATGTAGCGGTTTTAGCCCTTTACTTTAGCTTACTTCCCTTGTGGCGGGGCAAAACCTTGGGAATGGCCTTGGTAAGATTCCGCTTGCATTTTGACAAGCAAAAATGGCTTTGGACCATTTGGAGGGGGATTCTAGTGGTGGGCTATTTCTACCTGATTCCCCAAGGTTTGTTCTATTTGATTTCGCTCCTGAATCAGGATTTGACGGACAAGTCCCTCTTAATCTTATCCATGATCTTATTGCTCTTCTTTGCGCTCTTATTGTACCTCATTCTCACCCTTGCTATCATCTTGCTCAGTCGACGTTTTCCATTTGACCGCCTATCTAGAGCAACATATGAAAGTACCGTGCGTGTGAAGGACGAGATCCTAAAGGATTGAACGGAATAGTCTATATAGAGAGAGTAGGACAGAAATCGGTAATTCGTTAGAATTCAATTTCGTCGTCCCACCTCCGCACAGTTGAGTAGGGCTATAAAGGCTGATGAAATCAGCGTAGTAGAGCCCACTCAACCACTGCGTCTTGCTCGACAATCCAAAGACAATTGAGAGGCTAGGACTTTTGTCCCAGCCTCCATTTTTTTAACACGCGGGAAATATCCGAATGATTCCAGCTATTTTCAGCGATTTTAAGAGGGTTATACTACAATTTAAGCAAACAAATGGATATAAAAGCAATTATTACAGTCGTTGGAAAAGACCAAAAAAGAATTGAAGCGGGAGTTGCAACCAAAGTGGTAGAGTTGGGGCTCAAGATTGACGATATTTCTCAAACCGTATTGGATGAATACTTCACCATGATGGCGGTCGTTTCATCTGACGAAAAAAAAGATTTTCAGAGTTGGAAGAATTCGGTCAGTATCTTCATGTGAAAATTAACGGGACAAATGTGCCCCGTTAATTTTTGGAACAATCCTTTATTCACGCTGCATTTTGTTCACTAAAGTAGCTGTATATCTGCTAGTCATTTAGTTTTCTATTGAACACTAAGAGTGAGAGGATAGCGGTGATGGTGGCTAACCACAGTAAAGCTGTAGCTGTTTCTTCGCCTGTGTTTGGCAGTTGCTTTTCTGCTTTTGTGGTTTTCACACTTGAGGTGTTGCTGTCTTTGATTGGTGAAAGTGTAGCATCTCCTGACTTGGTGTCAACTCTTGTTCCTACTGGATTTGAAAGTGCTGAAGTTTCTGTTTGCAATGGATATTCAGGACGAGCAACGATTGGAGGGAGATCTGTTCCAAATGAATGCTGAGGAATTTCCTTGGTGCCTACTTTAATGATTTCATCTACTGGAGAAGTGGTCTCGACCAGTAGACTAGTTCGTTCGTTTCCATTTACCTGGATATATTCGACTTGATCGCCTGCTTTACCTTGAGTAAGGACTTGTTCGTTTCCTTTTTCAAGTTGAGTGGTATCACGGCGAATCGTCTTAAAAGGAAGGGCGTGGTGAACGATTTCCAGACTAGGAAGGTGATAAACTAAATCTTTGACACCTTCTGAAGGAGTGGAAGTGGCAAACACTTTTTCAACGGGTTTCACAGGTTGCACTGGTTTCACAGGTTCAGCCGGGTTTTCAGGTTGCACTGGTTTAGCAGGTTCAACTGGTTCCACAGGTTGCACTGGTTTCACAGGTTCAGCCGGTTCTTCAGGTTGCACTGGTTTCACAGGTTCAGCCGGTTTTACAGGTTGCACTGGTTTCACAGGTTCAGCTGGTTTCACAGGTTTTGCTGGTTCGCTAGGTTCAACTGGTTTAACTGGTTGAGCTGGTTCGCTAGGTTCAGCCGGCTTTTCAGGTTGCACTGGTTTGTTAGGTTCAACGGGTTTCACAGGTTGAGCTGGTTCGCTAGGTTCAACTGGCTTTTCCGGTTGCACTGGTTTAGCAGGCTCAGCTGGTTTTTCAGGTTGAGCTGGTTCGCTAGGTTCAGCTTTTGGAGTGGCTTGAAGCTGGTGGATAGCGGTTAGGACATCTTGGAGAGCCTTGTCAAGCACTTCTTGCGTTTTAGCTTCTTGGATTGAGGCTAATGCGTGCTCGGTTAGATCTACCAATTTCTTCAAAGCTACTTTATCGCCAGTTAACTCTTTAGCTTTCTGATCAAAGGCTTCTGTTAAGGCTTGAATGGTCTTGTCATATACGATTTTTGAATCAGTTTGCTTACTTGGTTGAGTGGTTTCTTCAGGATTTTTGAGGTTTGGAATTTCTTCTACTTTAGCAAAATTATCATCGTTCGCAAGAATTTCTTGCAGAGAAGTCACGGTTAGTAGGAGTTTTTCTACGTCCACTGGACTTGTTGTCAGTTGTCTAGAGAATGTCTCCAAGTTTGTTTTAAAAGCTTGACGAGCAACAGGAGTATCTTTTAAATCACTTTGATCAAAGGCTTCTAAATCCGTCTTCCATTGCTGCATGGCCTGAACGACTTCTTCTTTGGTGTAAAGAGCACTGTTTTCTCCATGTGTGATAAATTGGTCAACTTGAATACCAATGTTTCGACCAAGATCGTTTCGTTCAGGATCCAATTGGAGGCGAAGGGCATGCCAGCCTTCTTCTAAGTCCATCAAGCGAACGATGGTCTGATCCCCTTGCCGGCTTGAGGCTTTGCCACTGAAGTATTTTTTACCATCAAGAACGGAAGCATTACCTTGCCCATCTTTGTAATCCAGTACCTTTCCGTCTAGACTTACTTTGTAAATACCATGTCCTGGATCCACAAATCCTTTGATTTCCAGTCCAGTACCATAGAAATAAGCGGTCACACTTGTGTTTTTCTTTTGCTCATCCGTCATACGACCAAAGGATGCCCAAGATTCTGTATTTTGGTATTTTCCAGCTGAATTGGTTTCATGGTGCCAACCAGGACTATATTCTAGTTGTTTTGCCTGATCATCGTAGTTGTTTTCATGCTGTTTGAGCAAACCCGCTTTCATTACGCGTACGGTTGCTTCACTAGCAAATCCCAATAAAGCATTGTCAGAGGCGCTTGTCATCTTTACTTTGAAGTCAAAAATGGAGTCTGCTTGTTCGGTGAAGTCAATAGTTGGGACGGTCATTGTTTTTTCAGTTTCGCCGTCTGCAAAGGTCAGATCAGCTGTTGTATCCTTATAGACTTTACCATGAACCCCTGTTCCTGGTTCTGTTACTACATGGACAGTAGCAGTTCCATGATGACCGCCAACACGCTTGATGGTAACTGTTACGGGCTGGCCTTTTTGAACATCATAGCTTGTTTCTTTTAGTTCAAACATCCCCTTACCAGCATTGTTTAGAGTATAGATCCCTTCTGTTGCAATCGGTTCACCTGTCTTATTGACCAATTTAAGGGTATGTTCACCAGGAGCTAAATCTCCTGTTTCATAAACCAGTTGGCTCCGTTTGCGACTCGCATTTTTGGTTTGTACATCGGCAACTTTCTGGCCATCAACATAAACGGACATTTCTCCGTGATGGGGATCCACAGTGGCTACTACATAAGCCTTGCTTCCTTGGAAGTGGTATGTAGCACTCGCGTTTTGTTGGTTGGTCCACATGGAAGTACCGCGAACCCCTTCCGCTTCATTGTACCAAGTTGTTCCAGCGGTATCAGCGCTTGTATTTGAATGGTATTCGAGCCCGAGTGGGAAACCATCGGTTTTTTCGATGCTACTTGGTACTTTATAGACGGAGAAGTTGTTTAGGATAGGAGTGGCTTGTGCATCTGTAATTCGTACCCGAATTTTTTGGGCTTCTACGGGTTGCCCTTGGATAAGGCGACGATAGCCAACGGTTGAGCCTTCTCCGTAGGGAACCCAGCGTCCGTTTAGTTCGACATCGATCTTAAATCCAGAAATACGTTGTCCTTTTGCGATATCTTCTTTGAGTTCAATGACATCAAAACGTCTCTTTTGCCCAAGATCCACCGTGAATTCTCCAGTTTTGGCATCATTTGCCGGTGCCCAGCTGGTATTTTCATTTCCGTCTGTAAGGAAGCTTGCTTGATATAGATGATTTTTACGGGTCGAGCTTGCAGTAACGGTTGCACCCTTAGCGAAGTCAGTTGCGTACATCTGATCTAAAGTAGCACGAAATTCCTTCAAACGGGCAACATCTGCCTCAGCAAATTTTCCTTCTTTGTTCGGTGGAATGTTGAGGAGTAATGGCGTGCCACGACCAACAGACTTGAAGTAGATTTCCATCAATTCTTTGAGAGATTTTGGCTGTTGATTGTCATGGTAAAACCAACCTGAGCGAATAGAAACATCTGCTTCACCGACAGAGTACATATCTCCGTCTGGATCCCCGTGGTTTAAATAGTCATTTGTAACATTATCTGTAATGTTGGCTTTCTTTACTTTTTGCCAAACGGGATCACCAGCAGTTCCGCGCTCATTTCCGATCCAACGGATACTGGTCGGTTGTGCAGAGAAAATAGCAATATCCCCTTCGGCTTCCTTGATGTATTGGAACCATTTGTCAAAGGTGTAGGTGACTTTTTGAGCGCCGCTTCCGCGAGCACCATCCATCCAAACTTCAATGAATTTGCCCTTGTTCCCATATTTAGGATTGCCTAGGATTTCTTTAAGCTGGTTGAGATAATATTCATTGTAGTCTTTTTCAGTAGCTACCGTATATTTTGGATTATTGACATCCCAAGGGGAGAGATAGACTCCTAGATTCATATCATACTTGGTAGCTGATTTTGAAATTTCTGCTAAGACATCCCCTTTCCCATCCTTCCAAGAGCTACTAGCGACAGTATGGTCCGTGTAGCGAGAGGGGTAGAGGACAAATCCATCATGGTGTTTGACAACTAAGATGGTACGTTTAAAGCCGGCATCCTTTAAGGTTTTTATCCACTGGTCTGTATCCAGATTGGTTGGGTTAAAATTTTTTGGATCTTCCTTCCCATTTCCCCATTCAGAATTGGTGTAGGTATTCATACCATAGTGGATGAAGGCAGCCAACTCTTCCTTATGATAATCCAGTTGTGCCTTGCTTGGAAGAGGACCATAGTTTCCGATTTCTGCTTCGTCATCCTGAGTATGAACGGAAGGAGTAGCAGGAGTGACGGGATTGGCATGGTTGATTTCGGATGGACTTTCAGAAGTGTTAGCAGATGGTAAAGGTTTATTGGAATTTGTTGTATCCAGCTTCATGTCAGTCATTTCAGAATTTCTAGTGGTTGTTTCGGGAGTAGCTTTTTCTGATGTGTTTTCAGAAACCTTATCCTCAGAACTTGTAGGAACCTCTCTTTCGGTGACGGAAGGGGTTTGGTGGAGAAGGGCTGCGCGATCAGGTTTCGCGGCACTATCTAGTGGTGGTTTATCAGCTGAGACAGTATTTTCCAGATTTGCAGGGGTTTCTGACGCTTGGTCGTCAGCATGGGCCACCCCAGAAGCAAAAAAGCTAAGTCCGACAATGACAGAAGCAACCCCCACGCTTAACTTGCGGATACTAAAGGTTAATCCTTTTTCAAAAAAGTAACGGTTCATAATTGACTCCTAACTGGTAAGCAAGCAGTCAGCTACTGCTGGAGCCCAAGAGAAACTTGGATCGTATGCTGATGTGGTGTTCAAATGGATGCGATCATCCTTGCATTATTTGTAGAATAAATCCCTCCTTTTTTATCTTATAATATTTAAGGAATATCAATATAATAACTATACTAAAATTTTAGGAAAAATGCAATAGAAAGGAAGAGGAAATTAAAACTATTTTAGGAAGTTGCTTGCTTGGAGGAAGTGACCGAGTAAGATCTAGTAGAATCCCCGAACGATTCCAGCTGTTTTCGGCGATTTTAAGGGGAATGTGCTACAATGGAAGCAAATAGATAGAATGGAGCAGTGAAATGAAAGCAATTATTACAGTCGTTGGAAAAGACCAAAAAGGAATCGTAGCCGGTGTCGCAACGAAAGTCGCAGAGTTGGGACTCAATATCGACGATATTTCTCAAACCGTATTGGATGAATACTTCACCATGATGGCGGTCGTCTCATCGGATGAGAAAAAAGATTTCACGCAGCTTCGTTCAGAGTTGGAAGAATTCGGTCAGTCTCTTCATGTGAAAATTAATATCCAGAGCGCAGCCATCTTTGATGCCATGCACAATTTGTAAGATAGGGGTTGAGAATTTATGGACATTAAACAGGTAACCGAAACCATTGCCATGATTGAGGAGCAGAACTTTGATGTTCGGACCATCACCATGGGGATTTCCCTTCTAGATTGTATTGATCCAGATATTGATAAGGCTGCAGAAAAAGTCTACCAGAAGATTGTAACAAAGGCCAAGGATCTTGTGGCTGTTGGAGATGAGATTGCGGCGGAACTTGGTATTCCGATTGTCAACAAGCGGGTTTCAGTCACTCCAATTTCCATTATCGGAGCAGCAACCAATGCGACAGATTATGTGCCCTTCGCCAAGGCGCTGGATCGTGCGGCGAAAGAGATCGGAATTAACTTTATCGGTGGCTTCTCAGCCTTGGTTCAAAAAGGCTACCAAAAAGGGGATGAGATCCTTATCAATTCTATTCCTCGCGCTCTAGCAGAGACCGATTTTGTCTGCTCTTCAGTCAATATCGGATCGACCAAGACGGGGATCAATATGACAGCTGTCCGAGACATGGGCCGTATCATTAAAGAAGCATCGGAAGCAGATCCGATGGGGCCAGGGAAACTCGTTGTCTTTGCCAATGCAGTAGAGGACAATCCTTTTATGGCGGGTGCTTTCCACGGTGTCGGTGAAGCCGATGTCGTCATCAACGTCGGCGTTTCCGGTCCTGGTGTTGTCCAACGGGCCATTGAAAAAGTTCCAGGTGCAAGCTTTGATGTCTTGGCTGAAACCGTCAAGAAGACAGCCTTCAAGATTACCCGTGTCGGCCAATTAGTCGGTCAAATGGCTAGTGAACGTCTCGGGGTTGAGTTTGGAATCGTCGACTTGTCTCTCGCGCCAACACCAGCTGTTGGGGATTCGGTTGCCCGTGTCCTTGAAGCGATGGGGCTTGAAGTAGTCGGAACCCATGGAACTACCGCAGCGCTCGCTCTGCTCAATGACCAAGTGAAAAAAGGCGGCATCATGGCTTGTAACCAAGTCGGTGGGCTATCAGGTGCCTTCATTCCGGTCTCAGAAGATGAGGGCATGATTGCAGCGGTCCAATCAGGCCATATCAATCTGGAAAAATTGGAAGCTATGACAGCCATCTGTTCGGTCGGTCTGGATATGATTGCCATCCCAGCTGATACTCCAGCTACGACCATTGCGGCCATGATTGCCGACGAAGCAGCCATCGGGGTCATTAACCAAAAAACAACAGCAGTCCGGATTATCCCTTATGGTCAGGAAGGCGATATGTTGGAATTGGGTGGCCTGCTTGGTTATGCTCCGGTAATGAAGGTGAACAAGGCCTCATCAGCTGACTTTATTGCCCGTGGTGGTCAAATTCCAGCACCTGTGCATAGCTTTAAAAACTAAAAGAAATTTAGTATAATAGATAGAAGAATGAAAAGGTCTGTGAAGAGGAAACTCCAGACTTTTTTCATTGTACAAAGGAGAGCAGAATGGCTAAGACAAATTTATATGTTATCCGTCATGGAAAAACCATGTTTAACACAATGGGGCGAGCCCAAGGGTGGTCTGATACCCCATTAACACCAGAAGGAGAGCGAGGGATTCAAGCTTTGGGAATTGGGCTACGTGAGTCCGGCTTGGACTTCACTCATGCTTATTCCAGTGATTCTGGACGCGCCATTCAGACCATGGGCATTATTCTCGATGAGTTGGGATTGAAAGATCAGATTCCCCATCGGTTTGACAAGCGGATCCGTGAATGGTGTTTTGGAAGTTTTGACGGAGCCTATGGAAGCGAGCTTTTTCATGGAGTGATCCCGCGCTTGTATCATATCACCAATTATAAAGACCTCTCTCTAGAAGATTTGGTCAATGGCATCTACCAAGTCGATACAGCCGGCTGGGCTGAAACTTGGGAAGCAGTCAGCCACCGAATTTTAGAAGGTTTTACCGCAATTGCCAAAGCAGTAGAAGAGCAAGGGGGTGGAAATGCCCTAGTGGTCAGTCATAGCTGGACGATTCAGACCCTCATTTGTTTGTTGCAAGCAAAAGCCAATCTGAATCTGCCACTACCAAACGGAAGTGTCAGTCTCTTAGAATATGAAGATGGCCAATTTACAGTCCGCTCAATCGGAGATGCAAGTTATCGACAAATAGGTGAAGCCATACAGAAAGGCTAAACGATCAGGAAAAGGCTATTTTTCATGGTGGGATGCTGTATAGGCGAAAAATGTAAGAGCTTTCCTTCTGTCTGATAGGAAAACATGATATAATAAAGTGGACAAATACGGAGGAATACAATGACAAAAACCAGATTATACATTGCCCGACATGGAAAAACTATGTTTAATACCTTGGGGCGTGCCCAAGGGTGGTCGGATACACCCCTGACACAAGAAGGAGAACGGGGCATTCAAGAACTAGGAATTGGCCTGAAAAAGGCTGGAATTGACTTTGATCAAGCCGTTTCGAGTGATTCTGGCCGTGCGATTCAAAGTATGGGCATCATCCTTGAAGAGATGGAACTGACCGGTAAGATCCCTTATCGCTATGATAAGCGTATCCGTGAGTGGTGCTTTGGTAGCTTTGATGGTGCCTATGATGGAGACCTCTTTTTTGGTGTTCTCCCTCGGGTTTTTCAAATCGATGATTTTAGAAAACTAAGTCTGATGGAAATGGCTGAAGGCATTGTCGAAGTGGACACTACAGGCTGGGCAGAATCCTGGGAAAAATTAAGCAAACGGATCAAAGAAGGCTTTGAAGCGATTGCCAAGGACTTAGAAGCAGCAGGCGGTGGCAATGCCATTGTGGTCAGCCACGGTATGACCATTACGACCTTAATTTACTTGATCGATCCAAAAGCTGTAGAGGAATTGGTTCTTGACAATGGAAGTGTCACGGTCGTGGAATATGAAGAGGGGACCTTCACCATCAAAAAAGTTGGCGATCTCTCCTATCGTCAGGTAGGAGCGCAGGTCCTAGAGGAGGGGCATGAGTAAGAAGTTCAAGCGAGCACGAAAAAAGCGCAAGAAATGGTGGCCTTACTTAGTGAGTCTGCTTCTCTTGGTGGTTATTGGAGCAGGAATTGGTGCCTATATGGCTAATCCAAGCCTCTTTTCAGGGCTTGTGTTTTGGAAGCCTAAAAAAGGAGCTGTAACGACTCCATCTTCAACCAAGAAAAAACGATCCGATCTACCAGCTGTCTCGACAAAAGATTGGCAGTTGATCTTGGTCAATCGTGAAAATGTCAAGCCTGAGCTGAACCCACAGTTGACGGATGTCGATGCTATCAAAGTGGATAGTCGGATTGTGGATCCAACCCGACAATTTTTAGAAGCTGCTCGAAAAATCGCACCACAAGAGACCTTGATATCCGGTTATCGTAGCGTGGCTGATCAAACCAAACTCTATAATGAACGTGTCAATCAGTTGAAAGCTAACGGTCTTTCGCAAGAAGAAGCCGAAAAACAAGTGCAAACCCAAGTACAGGTTCCAGGTGCTAGTGAGCACCAGACAGGACTTGCGATTGATATGAGTGTAGAGGCGGGGCAAAGCGATGAGTTAGGTCTACAGCTTGCTGCGATTGCACCGCAATATGGCTTTGTCCTTCGCTATCCAGATGGCAAGAGCAACATTACGGGTGTGAATTTTGAAAATTGGCATTTCCGTTATGTCGGAGTGGAGTCCGCTCGCTATATGCAGGCCCACAATCTGGTCTTAGAAGAATACATCCAACTTTTAAAAAAAGACGGTAAGTAGCAAGAAATGGCCCTTTCTAGGTCTGAAGAATGATTTTTAGCACTCTTTCAAAAAGAGTGCTAATTTTTTAGTTTTTTCTCTTGACTTTCTTCTGGATGGGTGTATAATAGAATCATGGTTTAGCACTTGAGTGTATCGAGTGCTAAATGTGAAAGAGAGGTGAGGTCATGGTTACAAAACGTCAAAATGAGATTTTAAATCTTGTCATCGATATGTTTACCAAGACCCACGAACCGGTTGGTTCTAAAGCTCTTCAGGATATGATTCAATCCAGTAGTGCGACGATTCGTAACGACATGGCTGCTCTCGAAAAACAAGGTTTACTAGAAAAGGCCCATACGTCTAGCGGTCGAATGCCAAGCCGAGCAGGTTTTCAATATTTTGTTCAGAACTCGCTGGATCTAGAGTTGATTGATGAGCAAGACATCTACCAAGTGGTGAAAGGCTTTGATTTTGAAGCCTTTCGGTTAGAAGATATCTTGGATGCCACCGCGAAGTTGTTAGCCCAGATGACGGGTTACACTGCCGTGATCCAAGATGTTGAGCCTACCAGACAGCGTCTGACAGGTTTTGATATCGTACCATTATCGAGTCATGATGCCCTAGCAGTCTTGACCTTAGATGAATCAAAGCCGGTAACCGTTCAGTTTGCCATTCCAAAGAATTTCTTGACCACTGATCTGGAAATCTTCCATCAGTTGGTGAGAGAACGCTTTGTTGGCAATACGGTCCTGGATATTCACTACCGCTTGCGAACAGAGATTCCACAGATCGTACAGCGTTATTTCAAGACGACAGACAATGTATTGGATCTCTTTGATTACATCTTCTCACAATTATTTAAAGAGCTGGTCTTCGTTGAAGGAAAGGTTTCATCGTTAAGCTATGCCGATCTCTCAACCTATCAGTTCTTGGATAATTCCCAACACGTAGCCCTCGAGTTGAGAGCGGGGATTCCGGAAGACCAACTGACTCAGGTATTGGTGGCAGAATCAAAAGATCCAGCCTTGAAAAATGTGACCGTCATTAGCCACAAGTTCCTAATTCCTTATCGAGGAGTCGCACTGATGCATGTGATCGGTCCTGTTGAGATGGACTACCGACGTGTTGTGAGTCTCGTCAATGTTATCGGACGAGTCCTCGTCATGAAGTTGACGGATTACTACCGTTACCTCAACAGCAACCATTATGAAGTAAATTAAGACCAAATGAAAGGGGTGTATGCCTTGACAGAAGAAATCAAAAAAGAAGACGTGAAAGATGAGGAAGTTGTAGAGACGACAGAAACTGTCGAAGAAGAAAAGCAACCTTCTGAATTGGAAGCAGCACAAGCGCGTGCAGATGAATTTGAAAACAAATACCTTCGTGCTCACGCAGAAATGCAAAATATCCAGCGTCGGGCCAACGAAGAACGCCAACTCTTACAAAAATACCGGAGCCAAGATTTGGCAAAAGCTATTTTGCCATCATTGGATAACCTTGAACGTGCTCTTGCCGTTGAAGGATTGACAGATGATGTGAAGAAGGGCTTGGAAATGGTCCAAGAGAGTTTGGTACATGCC
This sequence comes from Streptococcus sp. IMAU 99161, assembly GCF_014435245.1. Lineage (NCBI taxonomy): Bacteria > Bacillati > Bacillota > Bacilli > Lactobacillales > Streptococcaceae > Streptococcus > Streptococcus sp. IMAU 99161. Next base: position 24,306 of record NZ_JAAPAW010000013.1, read on the forward strand.
TTAAAAGATGAAGGCATCGAAGAGATCGCAGCAGATGGTGATTTTGACCACAACTACCATATGGCCATTCAAACCATGCCTGCAGATGACGAGCATCCGGCAGACACCATCGCACAAGTCTTCCAAAAAGGCTACAAACTCCATGACCGCATCCTAAGACCGGCTATGGTAGTTGTCTACAATTAGGCTAAAGAACTTAAAAAACCTTGTCCGAAACGACAATAAACTATGAAAGAAAGATAAACAATGGTTCAGCTTTACTAATAGTGAGCGAAGCGAACCAAAGGCGATGTTCTTCGCCGTGGCGCTATTTTCGCAAACTTTGAGACCTTAGGCTCAAAGTTTAGTCAAAGAGATTGGCGAAGTCAAGCTCTGACGGCGTCGCCACTTAAGAAGAGTATCAAAAAGAAAAAAAGGAAAAATCAACAAGGAGAAAAACATATGTCTAAAATTATTGGTATTGACTTAGGTACAACAAACTCAGCAGTAGCAGTTCTTGAAGGAACTGAATCAAAAATTATCGCAAACCCAGAAGGGAACCGCACAACACCTTCAGTAGTATCCTTCAAAAATGGTGAAATCATCGTTGGTGACGCTGCAAAACGTCAAGCAGTCACAAATCCAGATACAGTCATCTCTATCAAATCTAAGATGGGTACTTCTGAAAAAGTTTCTGCTAATGGTAAAGAATACACACCACAAGAAATCTCAGCTATGATTCTTCAATACTTGAAAGGTTACGCTGAAGATTACCTTGGTGAAAAAGTAACCAAAGCTGTTATCACAGTTCCTGCTTACTTCAATGATGCTCAACGTCAAGCAACTAAAGACGCTGGTAAAATCGCTGGACTTGAAGTAGAACGGATCGTTAACGAACCAACTGCAGCAGCCCTTGCTTACGGTTTGGATAAGACAGATAAAGAAGAAAAAATCTTGGTATTCGACCTTGGTGGTGGTACATTCGACGTATCTATCCTTGAATTGGGTGATGGTGTCTTCGACGTATTGGCAACTGCAGGGGATAACAAACTCGGTGGTGATAACTTTGACCAAAAAATTATCGATTACATGGTTGAAGAATTCAAAAAAGAAAACGGTATCGACTTGTCAACAGACAAGATGGCGCTTCAACGTTTGAAAGATGCAGCTGAAAAAGCTAAGAAAGACCTTTCTGGTGTCACTTCAACTCAAATCAGCTTGCCATTCATCACTGCAGGCGCTGCTGGACCTCTTCACTTGGAAATGACCTTGACTCGTGCTAAATTCGACGATTTGACTCGTGAACTCGTAGATCGTACAAAAACTCCAGTTCGTCAAGCTCTTTCAGATGCAGGCTTGAGCTTGTCAGAAATTGATGAAGTCATCCTTGTTGGTGGTTCAACTCGTATCCCAGCTGTTGTAGAAGCTGTGAAGGCTGAAACTGGTAAAGAACCAAACAAATCAGTGAACCCTGATGAAGTGGTTGCTATGGGTGCTGCGATCCAAGGTGGTGTCATCACTGGTGATGTCAAAGACGTTGTCCTTCTTGATGTAACTCCATTGTCACTTGGTATCGAAACAATGGGTGGAGTATTTACAAAACTCATCGCTCGTAACACTACTATTCCAACATCTAAATCACAAGTCTTCTCAACTGCAGCAGATAACCAACCAGCCGTTGATATCCACGTTCTTCAAGGGGAACGCCCAATGGCAGCAGATAACAAGACTCTTGGACGTTTCCAATTGACAGATATCCCAGCTGCACCTCGTGGTATCCCACAAATTGAAGTAACATTCGACATCGACAAGAACGGTATCGTATCTGTTAAGGCCAAAGATCTTGGAACTCAAAAAGAACAAACAATTGTTATCCAATCAAACTCAGGTTTGACAGATGAAGAAATTGAAAAAATGATGAAAGATGCCGAAGCAAATGCCGAAGCAGATAAGAAACGTAAAGAAGAAGTAGACCTTCGTAATGAAGTAGACCAAGCGATCTTTGCGACTGAAAAGACAATCAAGGAAACTGAAGGTAAAGGATTCGATGCTGAACGCGATGCTGCTCAAGCAGGATTGGATGATCTTAAGAAAGCTCAAGAATCAGGTAACCTTGAAGATATGAAAGCTAAATTGGAAGCTCTTAACGAAAAAGCTCAAGCTCTTGCCGTTAAACTCTACGAACAAGCCGCAGCAGCCCAACAAGCTCAAGCAGGAGCAGAAGGCGCACAAGCAACAGGAAACGCAGGCGATGACGTCGTAGATGGAGAGTTTACTGAAAAATAAGATGCAAAGCCCGTTAAAACCTCACAGTGAAAATAGGAAATCTGACGCAGAAACTTTAGTTTCTAGAAAGATTTGTCTGTTTCACCAAGAGGTTAGGGCGTGCTCGATTTAAGCTGAAACTCAATTCAGCCTTACTAGTAAATGATAAAAAGAAATCCAGAGGTTGCAACCCAGCCTCTGTTTTTCGGTAAAAAAGAAACGATACCAATATTTTGGGTCCGTTTTGAAACGATAAAAGAAAGGAACAAAGAGCGTTCGGGGGATTGAACTCGAGCTCTGAGGTTTCTTCCTCAATGTGAAAGAAAGGAATCGGCCCCGACCTAAATCGAGGTTTGATTCGCAATATAAAAGAAAGGAACAAAGAGTGTTCTCAACTGAACACGGGTTCCCAAAAATTCTGATTTAATATAAAAGAAAGGAATTGAACCCGACCTAAATTCTCGGAAAAAAGATAAATCTGTCTAGGAGCATCGCTCCTGCGTCAGATTTCCTATTTTTCAGTCGAATTTTACGGTCTTGGTATCTTAAATGAACAATACTGAATTTTATGACCGTTTGGGCGTTTCAAAGAATGCTTCTCAAGATGAGATCAAGAAAGCCTATCGGAAATTATCTAAAAAATATCACCCAGATATCAACAAGGAACCTGGTGCTGAGGAAAAGTACAAGGAAGTTCAAGAAGCTTATGAGACTTTAAGTGACGAGCAAAAACGAGCTGCTTATGACCAATATGGTGCTGCGGGTGCCAATGGTGGCTTCGGTGGTGGAGCTGGTGGCTTTGGTGGCTTTGATGGCGCTGGTTTTGGTGGCTTTGAAGACATCTTCTCTAGCTTCTTTGGAGGCGGTGCAAGTCGTAATCCAAATGCACCTCGTCAAGGGGATGACCTCCAATACCGCGTCAATCTCAAGTTTGAAGAAGCGATTTTTGGTGTTGAAAAAGAAGTGAAGTACAATCGAGAATCCAGTTGTCATACTTGTCATGGCTCTGGGGCAAAACCAGGGACGAGTCCGGTGACTTGTGGTCGCTGTCATGGTTCTGGTGTCATCAATGTGGATACGCAAACCCCTCTTGGGATGATGCGCCGTCAAGTGACCTGTGATGTCTGTCATGGTCGTGGTCAAGAAATCAAGGACCCTTGTACCACTTGTCGAGGTACTGGTCATGAAAAACAAGCCCATAGCGTGAACGTCAAGATTCCTGCAGGAGTTGAAACAGGTCAACAAATCCGCTTAGCGGGTCAAGGAGAAGCAGGCTTTAATGGTGGACCTTATGGTGATTTGTATGTCGTTGTCAGTGTAGAGCCAAGTAATCAGTTTGAACGGGATGGTTCAACCATCTACTACAAGTTAGATTTGAACTTTGTCCAAGCAGCACTTGGAGATACGGTTCATGTGCCAACCGTGCATGGAGATGTTGATTTGGTGATTCCTGAAGGAACCCAAACCGGTAAGAAATTCCGCCTCCGTGGAAAAGGAGCGCCTAGTCTTCGTGGTGGTGCCATGGGAGACCAGTATGTATCAGTCAATGTCGTTACCCCGACTGGTTTAAATGACAAGCAAAAAGAAGCTCTTCGTGCATTTGCGGAAGCTGGTGATATCAAGGTAAATCCAAAGAAAAAAGGCTTCTTTGATAAGATGAAAGATGCCTTGGATGACTTATAAGAATAAACGAGTTTCCTTTTGAGTAAGGGGCTCGTTTTATTTTGGATCGAATCCAAGAACTTCCTCTCCTAATTAAAGAATAATGAGAAGCCTCATTGAATTTATTAAGATATCGTGGTAAAATTAAGAAAACGATTACAAAGACAATTTAGGAGGTCCTGATGAAATCACATCAACCACGTTATGCGATTCGTAAGTACGCAGTAGGGGCGGCTTCGGTGCTCATAGGATTTTTTGCTGGCGCGCATGTTGTAGCAGCTGATACACCAACGACTACTGAAAGTCCTGCAACGACAGTACCAACTCCGCCAAGCGAGGGTGAGTCGACTGCTTCCCTAAACGAGAAAGCTTCTCAGCCAGCAGTAGAAACACCGACTGCTCCTGCCCCGATCGTCGATCAAAGTCAACCGACACTGCCTGATCGTGAATTGCGGGTATCAGATCTTGACCGTTTGATTCACGAAGAAGCGAGCTCGGTCGCAGAGTCGAATGTGGCAACTCAACCAGCGACAGCAGCTACGGAAACTCCTGCTAAAGATCCTGATCAGGAAGAAAAATTAGCCAAGAAAAAGATTGTTTCGATCGATGCCGGTCGCAAGTACTTCTCACCAGACCAAATCAAGGAAATCATTGATGAGGCAAGTAAGACGGGCTATACAGACTTGCATCTCCTCGTCGGAAATGACGGCTTGCGCTTTGTGCTGGATGATATGTCTTTGAAAGTAGGATCTGCTTCTTATTCTAGCCAAGCTGTGACAAATGCAGTTGAAAAAGGGACGAAGGCCTATTATGATGATCCGAACGGGACAGCCTTGACCCAGGCTCAAATGGATGATATTTTGGCCTACGCCAAATCGAAGAAAGTAGGCGTCATCCCAACCATTAATAGTCCAGGTCACATGGATGCGATTTTGACAGCCATGGAACAATTGGGGATCGAAAACCCTCACTTTAATTATTTTGGTACAAAGAAATCAGCTCGGACCGTTGATTTGGACAACAAAAAAGCCTTAGACTTCACCAAGGCTTTGGTAGACAAGTATGCGACTTATTTCAGTGGCAAGGCAGATATTTTCAATATTGGTTTGGATGAGTATGCCAATGATGCCACAGATGCCCATGGTTGGCAGGTTCTCCAAGCCAGCAAGCATTGGCCGGGTGAAGGGTACCCAGAAAAAGGCTATGAAAAATTCATACAATACGCCAATGATCTAGCAGCTATTGTGAAAAAACACAAGATGAAACCAATGGCTTTCAATGATGGAATCTACTACAATGGAGATACTTCCTATGGCACTTTTGACAAGGATATCATTGTGTCCTACTGGACAGGTGGTTGGAACGGCTATGATGTCGCTTCTTCAAAACTTTTGTCTGAACTAGGTCATCAGATTCTTAATACCAATGATGCCTGGTATTATGTGATTGGACGGGACAAGGCTGGATCTGGTTGGTACAACCTTGATCAAGGTCTCGAAGGAATTTCCAAGTCAGCAATTGATGTTGTTCAAAAAAATGACGGGGCTAAGGTGCCTTTCATAGGTGGAATGGTAGCTGCCTGGGCAGATAGGCCATCTGCAACCTACAAAAAAGAGCTACTCTTCAAGCTCATGCATGCCTTCGCGGACAAGAATGCAGACTACTTTGTAGCAGATCCTGAAGTCGTCGAAAAAGCTCTTTCGGAAGCTCCAACAGATTTGGATCGCTATACACCAGAATCTCTAGTAGCTTTTACGGCAGCTAAAAAAGCTTTAGAAGGGGCAGGTACAGACACCACTCGAGCAGAAGCTAAAACCTTGATCGACAATCTCAAAGCGGCTCAAGATGCTTTGGTATATACAGAAAGCTACGCGAAAGAAGTTGCAGCAAAAGAAGCAGAAGAAAAACTTGCCATGAAGAAGGTCATCTCGATCGATGCAGGTCGCAAATACTTCTCACTGGATCAGTTGAAACGGATCGTCGATAAGGCCAGTGAGCTAGGTTATTCTGACTTGCACCTCCTGGTCGGAAACGATGGTATGCGCTTCGTACTCGATGATATGACGGTGGAAGCCAATGGCAAGACTTATGCTAGTGACGATGTGAAAAAGGCCATTTTAGAAGGTACCAAGGCCTATTACGATGATCCAAATGGTCAAGCCTTGACCCAAACAGAAATGGATGAGCTCCATGCTTATGCTACTGCTAAAGGAATCGGCTTGATTGCGGCGGTCAATAGTCCTGGCCACATGGATGCCTTGTTAGTGGCCTTGGAAAAATTGGGCATTGAAAACCCACAAGCCAGCTTTGATACGGTTTCAAAAACAACCATGGATTTGACCAATGAAGCAGCAGTCAACTTTACCAAAGCCTTGATTGGCAAGTACATGGACTACTTCAAAGACAAGTCTAAGATCTTTAACTACGGAACAGATGAATATGCCAATGACGCTACCAGTGCGCAAGGCTGGTACTACCTCAAGTGGTATGACCTCTATGGTAAATTTGCGGAGTATTCCAATAGTCTTGCAGCTATGGCGCGTGAAAAAGGCTTGCAGCCAATGGCCTTTAACGATGGTTTCTATTATGGAGATGAAGATGATGTTGCCTTTGACAAGGACGTCTTGATTTCATACTGGTCTAAAGGATGGTGGGGCTATAACCTCGCATCTCCACAGTATTTGGCAGATAAGGGTTATAAATTACTTAATACCAACGGAGACTGGTACTATGTTTTGGGCCACAAGGGGGATCAAAGTTATCCGCTCGAAAAAGCTATCCGAAATTCAGAAACTGTTCCGTTTGAACAGTTGGCTTCAACTAAATATCCTGATGTCAAGATACCAACATCTGGAAGTATGTTGGGAATCTGGGCTGATGAACCTGCCAATGAATACAAGGAAGAGGAAGTCTTCCAGGTCATGGAAGCTTTTGCCAACCACAACAAGGACTATTTCAAGGCGGACTTCACTGCTCTTAGAAAAGTAGTTGCTACGGTGCCAACAGATCTAGCCATTTACACACCAGAATCTCGCGCAGCACTTGCGAAAGTCTTAGATAGCTTGAATTGGAATGTGAGCCGTGCTCATCAAGATCAGGTGGATCAAGAAGTGGCCACTTTGACCCAAGCCCTTGCGGGGCTCAAGCCAATCACGCAAAAAGGTAGCTTGGCTGAAAATGACGTCAAAGCCCTAGTGGAAGACAAACCAAGTCTTGAAATCGTAGAGAAAGAACTTGATTTTGACCTTGTGGAACGCACCAATCCAGATCTCTCTAAAGGAGAACGCAAAGTGACCCAGGCTGGAGTTAAAGGACAAGGCCTTGAGTATGTAGAGGTTTCGCAACTTGATCAAAGTCGAAAAGTGATAGCTACAGAAATTGCCACAGAGCCGGTTGCAGAAATTGTTGAAGTCGGTACCAAAGAAGTCGTGATCCCGACAAGCCCTTCAGCAGAGGCACCAGTGAAATTAGATGTGCTCGTAAACAAAATTGCTCCAGATCAGTCAACACCTCATGTGATCTCGAAGGATCAACCAGTAGCACCAGTAAATACCCAAGCGTCAATTCCAGCAACTGTGGAAAAAGCAGTTCGTCCAGAAACAGTAAACCCTGATAAGCAACTTCCAGAAACGGGAGTGGAATCTGCTCTGGGACTCGCTTTACTAGGAGCGATCTTAGGAGCAGCAGGAATGAACTTGAAAAATAAAAAAGAGACTGAGACCTAGTTGATTTGTAACAGGTCGGAGTTAGGAGGCAGGATGTTCATCATTCTGCTTCTTTTTTGTGTTTGTAAAACTGTACCCGGACAGTTTGAATTTTCCACTCTTGTAACCCCTTCTATATCCTGTTAAAATAAAACCATGACACGATACAAAGCAACCATTTCATATGACGGGACCTTGTTTGCAGGGTTTCAACGCCAACCGCATGCCCGTAGTGTGCAAGAAGAAATCGAAAAGACCTTGACGCGTCTTAATCAAGGAAAGCCTGTCACCGTTCATGGAGCAGGGCGAACGGATTCTGGTGTCCATGCTCTTGGGCAGGTCATCCATTTTGATCTCCCTCAAGCGCGGGATGAGGAGAAGCTCCGCTTTGCCCTGGATACCCAAACACCTGAGGATATCGATGTGATTCGTGTTGAGACGGTTTCAGATGACTTTCACTCACGCTACAAGAAGCACAGCAAAACCTATGAATTTATCGTGGATTATGGCCGTCCCAAGAACCCCATGATGCGTCACTATGCAACCCACTACCCTTATCCGTTGGATGTAGACAAGATGCAAGTGGCCATTCAAAAGTTGGAGGGAACCCATGATTTCACCGGTTTCACCGCTTCAGGGACCAGTGTGGAAGACAAGGTTCGCACGATTACAGAAGCTCACTTGGTCGAGGACGCGGCAAATCATCGCCTGCTCTTTACCTTTTCGGGCAATGGCTTTCTCTACAAGCAAATCCGCAATATGGTGGGAACTTTGCTAAAGATCGGAAATGATCGGATGCCGATCGAGCAGATCGATCTGATTTTGGAAAAGAAGGACCGCAATCTTGCAGGTCCAACAGCAGCGCCAAATGGCTTATATTTAAAGGAGATACGCTATGAGTAATGAATTAATTCTTGCAATTTCAGGAAATGATATTTTTAGTGGGGGAGGTCTTCATGCAGACCTTGCAACCTATACAACCAACAAACAACATGGCTTTGTGGCGGTAACTTGTTTGACAGCTATGACCGAGCATGGTTTTGAAGTGATTCCGGTGGATCCGACTACTTTCGCTCAACAACTGGGTTCTCTCAAAGAGGTTCCTTTCTCTGCCATTAAACTCGGCCTTTTGCCAAATGTTCAAGTGGCAGACCTAGCTTTGGACTATGTCAAAGCTCATGCAGATATCCCAGTAGTGCTCGATCCTGTCTTGGTCTGCAAGGAAAGCCACGATGTGGAAGTTTCAGCTCTTCGAGACGAATTGATCAAGTTCTTCCCTTATGTGACCATCATTACGCCAAACCTACCAGAAGCTGAAATCTTGACCCAAAGTCAGATTCAATCGCTCGATGATATGAAAGCTGCTGCTCGCAAACTCCATGAATTAGGTGCTCCAACTGTCGTGGTCAAAGGGGGCAATCGTCTCAATAAAGAAAAAGCCATCGATGTCTTTTATGATGGCACAGATTTCACCGTGATCGAAGAACCTGTTTTAGAAAAGAACAATACAGGGGCTGGCTGTACTTTTGCATCTAGTATTTCTAGTCAATTGGTTCAAGGGAAATCTCCACTTGAAGCTGTGAAAGCTTCTAAAGACTTTGTCTTCAAAGCAATCCAACATTCAGACCAGTATGGAGTAGTACAATATGACATCTAATCGAACTCAACTCATTGCCCGCCTTTCCATTTTGACAGCCTTGACGGTGGTTCTTGGCTACTATACCAAACTCCCAACTCCCACAGGGATTGTCACCCTGTTAGATCTGGGTGTATACTTCACAGCCTTCTATTTTGGACGTAAGGAAGGCGCTATTGTTGGTGGTGTCGGAGCCTTTTTACTCGACCTCATTTCAGGTTATCCTCAGTGGATGTTCTTTAGCCTCCTCTTTCACGGGGGACAAGGCTATTTCGCTGGCTTCAAGGGAAAAGCTCGTTACCTAGGCTTGCTTCTTGCGACAGTCGTCATGGTAGGCGGCTACGCACTAGCTTCTGCTCTCTTTTTAGGCAATGGCTGGGGAGCTGCTATCTCGGATATTCCAAATAACCTTGCTCAGAATTTTGTTGGAATGGCTTTAGGCTATGTGGTCTATTATGCCTTCCAAAAGAAAGGAAGCTAACTCATGGATCTGGAGCAACTGAAGAAAGATACAGGGCTCATTCTTTGTGATGTTTTAGACAAGGCCAATCTTCGCCAGGGGCAAATTCTAGTCTTAGGCCTATCTTCAAGTGAAGTAGCGGGAGGTCAAATCGGCAAGGCGTCGAGTATCGAAATCGGTGAGGTGATTGTTAAAACCTTGCTGGACGAATTGACATCAAGAGAAATTTTTCTTGCAGTTCAAGGGTGTGAACACCTCAATCGGGCCTTAGTGGTTGAAAGAGAATTGGCAGACAAGAAGGAGCTAGAAATCGTCAATGTCCTTCCGAGTCTCCATGCAGGAGGTGCTGGGCAACTCGCAGCTTTCAAGTATTTTAAAGATCCTGTCGAAGTGGAATTTATCACAGCTCAAGCGGGACTAGACATCGGAGATACCTCAGTTGGAATGCATGTCAAACATGTCCAAGTCCCCATTCGTCCAGCCCTGCGTGAACTAGGAGGTGCCCATGTCACAGCCCTGGCCAGTCGGCCAAAATTGATCGGTGGATCCCGAGCAAGATACCAGGAAGACCCGATCCGAAAAGCATAACATCAACTAGCTTTCAGGAGCTAGTTTTTTTGAACTAAAAGAGATGTAAATCCGTTTTAAAACTTGCTTTTTCAAACTTTTATGGTAAAATTATAGAGAATGACTATATTATTTTAAGGAGAGACAGAATGTCTGTATCATTTGAAAACAAAGAAACAAACCATGGTGTATTGACTTTCACAATCAGTCAAGAACAAATCAAACCAGCTTTGGACCGTGTGTTTGAATCTGTTAAGAAAACTTTGAACGTACCTGGATTCCGTAAAGGTCATATTCCTCGTCCAATCTTCAACCAACGTTTTGGTGAAGAAGCTCTTTACCAAGATGCTTTGAATGATGTTCTTCCTGCAGCCTATGAAGCAGCTGTGAAAGAAGCAGGTCTTGAAGTCGTTGCTCAACCAACATTTGACGTTGTTTCTATGGAAAAAGGTCAAGACTGGACATTGACAGCAGCTGTTGTGACAAAACCTGAAGTTAAATTGGGTGCTTACAAAGACCTTGAAGTTTCAGTAGAAGTTTCTAAAGAAGTCACAGACGCTGATGTAGATGCTCGTATCGAACGCGAACGCAACAACTTGGCTGAATTGGTCGTTAAAGAAGGCGCTGCTGCTGAAGGGGATACAGTAGTGATCGACTTCGTTGGTACAATTGATGGTGTTGAATTCGACGGTGGTAAAGGAGATAACTTCTCACTTGGACTTGGTTCAGGTCAATTCATCCCAGGATATGAAGAGCAATTGGTAGGACACTCTGCTGGTGAAACAGTTGATGTTGTCGTAACCTTCCCAGAAGATTACCAAGCTGCTGACCTTGCAGGTAAAGAAGCAAAATTTGTAACAACGATCCACGAAGTGAAATCAAAAGAAGTGCCAGCTCTTGACGACGAATTGGCAAAAGACATCGATGAAGAAGTTGAAACACTTGCTGAATTGAAAGAAAAATACCGCAAAGAATTAGCTGAAGCAAAAGAAGAAGCATACAAAGATGCTGTCGAAGCAGCAGCGATCGATAAAGCAGTTGAAAATGCTGAAATCGTAGAACTTCCAGAAGAAATGATTCATGAAGAAGTTCATCGCTCAGTAAATGAATTCCTTGGAAACATGCAACGCCAAGGAATCTCACCTGACATGTACTTCCAAATCACTGGTACAACTCAAGAAGATCTTCATAAACAATACGAAGCTGAAGCTGAAAGCCGTACCAAGACAAACCTTGTGGTTGAAGCAGTAGCGAAAGCAGAAGGCTTTGAAGCAACTGAAGAAGAAATCAATGCTGAAATCGAACAATTGGCAAGCGACTACCATATGGAAGTTGCACAAGTTCGTAACCTTCTTTCACTAGAAATGTTGAAACATGACATCACTGTGAAGAAAGCTGTGAACGTGATTACAAGCTCAGCAAAAGTAAAATAATTTAGAACAAGAAGGAGAGTCGCGAGGCTCTTCTTTTTTGATTTCTGATTTCCTGGAGAATCCTGGAATTTTCCTTTGACGAAAGGGGAAATTTATCGTACAATAGAGTGTAACGATAAAATGCCTGATAGAGGCTTTTCGTCTATCAGTGAGGATAGGATGAGGTGTGAGACCGGATTCCTCTCCATTTAGGAAATGAAACATAAGGAGATCTACCCTTGGAATTAGAAGTATTTGCTGGACAAGAAAAAAGTGAACTTTCTATGATTGAAGTGGCGCGTGCGATCTTGGAATTGCGTGGACGTGACCATGAAATGTACTTTAGTGATCTTGTAAATGAAATTCAAAACTATCTTGAAAAATCAAACAGCGAGATCCGCGAAGCTCTTCCATTGTTCTACACTGAGTTGAATGTGGATGGAAGCTTTATCCCGCTTGGAGATAACAAATGGGGCCTTCGTTCGTGGTATGCCATCGATGAAGTTGATGAAGAAATCATTGCTCTTGAAGAAACAGATGAAGACGAAACACCTAAGAAACGCAAGAAAAAACGTGTTAATGCCTTCATGGATGGAGACGAAGATGCGATCGATTACAACGACGACGATCCAGAAGACGAAGAAGTTTACGAAGCAGATCCTTCTTTCATATGACGAAGAAAATCCAGATGATGAAAAGAGTGAAGTCGAAGCTTACGATGCTGAAATCAATGAAATCGTACCAGATGATTTGGGCGAAGAAGTTGAATTGAGCGAAGAAGACGACGAAGAAGAAGAATCTGACGACGAAGAAGAATAAAACATAAGAGGCTGGGCATAAAGTGTCCAGCCTCTTATCTATGATAGATAGAACTGCAAGACGCAGTAGTTGATTGAGAGTGGGACAAGGAACGATTTTTAGTCAACATTCGTTCTGTCCCACTCCCTTTTGGTTTACATTGAAAAAGGTGGTAAGTTAGAGTATAATGAACATGTAATATTCCCCAAATAGGAGGTGTTCCAAATGGACTTTCGTTTAGATGACAGTTTAGTAGATGCCGGTATTGACACGGTGGTGGTTGGCATAGCTAAACATGTGGATCCTCAAGCTGTTTTACCTGTCGCTTTTCTTGAAAAGAAGCAAGCGATGGAACAATGGGCGCTCCAATGTAAGTTGGAAGAAGTTGCAGAATCAGCGGTCGTTACAGGCTATACCGATTTGTTGCAAAAGGTAGGGCGCAGTATCAAGAAAAATCCGCCAACAATTCTTGCCCTCATCCGAAACATCCAGCATCGTGGTTCTCTGCCTCAGATCAATAGTATCATTGACATTTATAATGTTGAATGTCTGAGAACCTATCTCGCTATTGGAGGACATGATCTGGATAAAATTGAAGGCCCAATTGAATTTACGATCAGTCAAAGAGAAGATCTCTTCTTACCTATCCTTTCTAGCGAAAAGCATGTAGCGCCGACAGACCCCGTCTACAGAGATCAAAAAGGGGTTCTAGCTTGGTTGGATGTACGGGATAGCGACCTTTACAAATTTGAGGAGACAACAAAAAATGCCCTCTTTGTCATCCAAGGAAACCAAGAGACCACAGTAGAGATGCGCTTAGAAGCACTGGAGCGAATCCACAAGGATCTTGCTTCCTGCATGCCTGATCTTCAATTTGAGAAATTTCTCGTCACACGAAATGGAGTAGAGCCAGCCTCATAAGGAAATGAAAATGTTCTTCATAAACGTTTCAATTTGACAAAGAAGAGTATTTGCGGTAAGATATTGTTAGGGCACCTCATTTTGAGGTCGGAGCTCCCTATGGATTAGGGAGCTATTTTTGTTTTTTTCTGCAAAGAGGAATGGCCTCTACAACATTAGAAGAAGAGGAAAGCGCATGTCAACAAAATATATTTTTGTCACGGGTGGTGTCGTATCATCCATCGGAAAAGGAATCGTTGCAGCGAGTCTTGGGCGTCTACTTAAGAATCGTGGATTGAAGGTCACCATTCAAAAATTTGACCCCTATATCAATATTGACCCAGGTACCATGAGCCCCTATCAACACGGGGAAGTCTTTGTCACCGACGATGGTGCTGAGACAGACTTGGACCTTGGTCACTATGAACGCTTTATCGATATCAACCTCAATAAATACTCAAACGTCACGACAGGAAAAATCTATAGCGAGGTTCTTCGGAAGGAACGCCATGGGGAATACTTAGGAGCTACTGTACAGGTCATTCCTCATATTACGGATGCCTTGAAAGAAAAAATCAAACGAGCAGCGACGACGACCGATTCAGATGTCATCATCACAGAAGTTGGCGGTACCGTTGGAGACATTGAGTCCCTTCCATTCCTTGAAGCTCTTCGTCAAATGAAGGCAGATGTCGGTGCTGAAAATGTTATGTACATCCACACCACCCTTCTTCCTTACTTGAAGGCTGCAGGAGAAATGAAAACCAAACCAACCCAACACTCTGTGAAAGAATTGCGTGGACTTGGAATTCAGCCAAATATGTTGGTTATCCGTACGGAAAAGCCTGTCGGGCAAGGAATCAAGAACAAGTTGGCTCAATTCTGTGACGTAGCTCCAGAAGCCGTCATCGAGTCTCTTGATGTACAGCATTTGTACCAAATTCCATTGAATTTGCAAGCGCAAAATATGGACCAAATCGTGTGTGATCATTTGAAATTGGATGTCCCACAAGCAGATATGACGGAATGGTCTGCTATGGTCGATAAGGTCATGAGCCTCAAGAAACAGGTCAAGATTGCCTTGGTGGGCAAATACGTAGAATTGCAAGATGCCTACATCTCAGTTGTAGAGGCTTTGAAACACTCTGGATATGCCAATGATGCTGAAGTCAAAATCGACTGGGTGAATGCCAATGATGTGACAGCTGAAAATGTAGCTGAACTCCTTGACGGAGCTGATGGAATCATCGTGCCAGGTGGTTTCGGCCAACGGGGCACAGAAGGCAAGATTCAGGCCATCAAGTATGCGCGTGAAAATGATGTACCAATGCTGGGAGTTTGCCTTGGTATGCAGTTGACCTGTGTCGAGTTTGCACGTGATGTTTTGGGACTAGAAGGAGCTAACTCAGCAGAATTGGACCCAGAAACCAAGTATCCAGTGATCGATATCATGCGCGATCAAATCGATGTAGAAGATATGGGAGGGACCCTTCGTTTAGGGCTCTACCCATCAAAACTCAAGCGAGGATCAAAAGCAGCAGCAGCCTATGACAATCAAGAAGTGGTGCAACGTCGCCACCGTCACCGTTATGAGTTTAACAATGCTTTTCGTGAACAATTCGAAGAAGCAGGACTGGTCTTTTCAGGTGTTTCTCCAGACAACCGTTTGGTCGAAATCGTTGAAATTCCAGAAAATAAATTCTTTGTGGCTTGCCAATACCACCCAGAATTGTCAAGCCGTCCAAACCGTCCAGAAGGTCTTTACACAGCCTTTGTGACCGCAGCTGTCGAAAACCACGATAGTAAGTAAGAAGAAGAGGTTAGGTTTCGTCACCTGGCCTCTTTTCATTGAAAGAGATGGCAAACCCTGAAAAAAGTTTGAAAAAAATCTTGACAAACATCTCGATGATTGATATACTAGTAAGGTACTCAATCGCGGGGATGGCGGAATTGGCAGACGCGCAGGACTAAGGATCCTGTGACCGCTTTAGGTCGTGAGGGTTCAAGTCCCTCTCTCCGCATCGGATGAAGATAGCTTCGGCTATCTTTTTTGTTTCTCGAAACCTTTGTGGTAGAATAGGTGGGAGAGGTGGTATAAACATGAAGAAGAAGTATCTGATTTTGGCCGATGGCCTCTTTGCACTATTGGGAAGTGCCCTTAATTTTTTCGGTCCTATTATGATTTTAGCTATGGTGATAGGCGCATACAAGGATACTTTTAGATATTTTATCGCCTTAAACATATGGAACGTCCTCGCTTTTCTAGCAGCGATTGCTTCTAAGTATTTGCTCAGGAAAGAGAAAAGGATTAAAAAGTGGATTCCCAATCTTTTCTTGATGGCAGGCTGTATTCTCTTTCTTGCGGCAATCCTTGCTATGTACGAGAGCTTTCCGTTGCTTGAGGGATTGGTCAACGGGCTTCTTGGAAAACTATTTACCGACAGTCAGTTATTTGATGCTTATTTCTATTCACAATGGGTTGCAGCGGTATCCCTTGTGATTTGCGGGATTGGCTTTCTAGTCTCATTAAAAAATTTCAAAGAGAAGGATTGAAAGGGGGTTAGCTCCCTTTTTTGCTTTTTGAAAAGGTAGGAGGGAGAGGGTTCCTCCTCTTTTATCAGAAGAAATCACGTAAAGCCACAGGAAAGACTAGTAATTTTAGTGTAAAAGTGATAAAATAAACAATGTAAGTGGTTTAACCACAAAAAATTAGAGGAGGCCTACTACTAATGGCAATCGTTTCAGCAGAAAAATTTGTCCAAGCAGCTCGTGACAATGGTTATGCAGTTGGTGGATTTAACACAAACAACCTTGAGTGGACTCAAGCTATCTTGCGTGCAGCAGAAGCTAAGAAAGCTCCAGTACTTATCCAAACTTCTATGGGTGCTGCAAAATACATGGGTGGTTACAAAGTATGTAAAGCCCTTATCGAAAACCTTGTAGAAGCAATGGGAATCACTGTACCAGTTGCTATTCACCTTGACCATGGTCATTATGAAGATGCTCTTGAATGTATCGAAGCTGGTTACACTTCAATCATGTTTGATGGTTCACACCTTCCAGTTGAAGAAAACCTTAAATTGGCGAAAGACGTCGTTGAAAAAGCTCATGCTAAAGGCGTTTCCGTTGAAGCTGAAGTTGGTACTATCGGTGGTGAAGAAGACGGTATCATCGGTGACGGTGAATTGGCACCAATCGAAGATGCTAAAGCAATGGTTGCTACAGGAATTGACTTCTTGGCAGCAGGTATCGGTAACATCCACGGTCCTTACCCAGCAAACTGGAAAGGTCTTCACCTTGACCACTTGCAAAAATTGACTGAAGCTGTACCAGGATTCCCAATCGTATTGCACGGTGGATCAGGTATCCCTGATGATCAAATCCAAGCAGCCATCAAACTTGGTGTTGCGAAAGTTAACGTTAACACTGAATGCCAAATCGCATTTGCAAACGCTACTCGTCAATTCGTACGTGAATACGATGCAAACGAAGCAGAATACGACAAGAAGAAACTCTTCGACCCACGTAAATTCTTGAAACCAGGTTTCGAAGCAATTACAGCAGCTGTTGAAGAACGTATCGACGTATTCGGTTCAGAAGGCAAAGCTTAAAAAAAACAGGAAAACAAGATCCCAGGTGGATCTTGTTTTTTTGTATTGGAAAGTTGGGTACTAGCATTCTTTTGGGAGCCGTTAAGTCTCTTGCTTACAGGCTCTATTTTTTGTACAATATGGCTATGAAAAAATTCAAACAGTATAGCTGGATCATTTTTGTTTTTCTTATCCTTTTTCTAGGAGGTACATTTGGTTTCCACCAACTTAGTTTGCAAAAAGAAAGCAAGCTCCTCATGCCCATAGGTAAGAAGGTTGTAGTCAATGGACATCAAATGAATGTATATGTCAAAGGAGAAGGGCCGGAAACGATCGTTTTTCTTTCAGGTGCTGGTATTGCATCGCCTATATTAGACTTTAAAAATCTATCAGATCCCCTATCCAAAAAATACAAAGTAGTCGTCGTAGAGCGAGCGGGCTATGGTTTCAGCGAAGATAGTGATCAATCCAGAGATGTGATGGAGGTTCTTTCTGAGACCCGTCAAGCTTTGTCGCAAGCCGAAGTTTCGGGACCTTATGTGATTGTTTCGCATTCAATGGCTAGTCTTGAGAGTCTTGCTTGGCAAGAAAAATATCCTAATGAAGTAAGGGCAGTGATCGGTCTTGATTGGGCCCTGCCGGCAAGTTATCAGGATTTAAAGGAACATCCAACTCTCATGACCTTAGCCTATTGGACGAGTAAGATTGGGCTGCTCCGTTATTTTCCAGAGTCTGTTTACCTGAAAAATGATGATTTGACGGATAGTGAACGCCAACAATATCGATTTTTAGCTTACAAGCAGTTGCTGTCGAAGGCTATGTTAAACGAAACTCGTGCAGTGAAAGAAAATGCTCGTAAGGTTAGTGGATTTACCATTGATTCTAAAATCCCTGTGCTCCTATTCGTCTCAAATGGGGAGGGAACTAGCTTTAGTCGGTCGAAGTGGCAGAATTATGCGAAAGACTTTGCTAGAAATCACTCCAATGTCCAAGTTGTTTATGAGGATGCCCCTCATGATTTTTATCATAGCAAGAAGGAGGAGGTCGTCTCTCAAATAAGCTCTTTTCTACATCAGTCTAGACTTGATTAAAAAGATCAACTAAAAGTGCTTGACATCCGTTCTCAGAGTGCTATACTAAGAAGGTAATCGCCGATTTAGCTCAGTTGGTAGAGCAACGCACTCGTAACGCGTAGGTCACAGGTTCGATCCCTGCAATCGGCATCGAATGAGACAATAAAAAGCCTGTTGTGACGGGCTTTTTTGATGTTTAATTGCTTTTTGTACCAAATTAATTATAAAAGGCTTCGATGAGCATTAAAAGGACCTGCTTGATGTAGTAGTGATGGCTAGAAGCACCACTTGGAGGGGCGAGATAATGAATGATGGTGATAAACGATTCGTTCTGTCTCGCTCCTTTTTTTGACCGCATAAGCGCCTTTTTTGACCACCTAGTCAAAAGTCCTTGTTACTTTTCACTTCCTCTGCTATTATAGAATCATCAAAGGAAGGAACCCTTCCGAATAGTGAAAATGAGGTATTAGGATGAAAAAACTACTTGGACTAGGATTTATTCTTGCTGCTCTTGCGGTTGTCACAATGGGAATGGTTGGCTTTCCAAAGCTTGATGTGAAAATCTGGCCCCTATTTCCCGTTCTCTTATTTGCTTTCTTTACTCTTGAAAATCTCTTCAAAAAGGATTACAAGGCAAGTGCTATCTGTGCTTTGATTGCTCTGATGATTGCAAACGCGATCTACGATCTTTTGCCGGTTTCAAATGGCTTAGTGATCACAGCGGGTGTCCTTGCTTGCCTGGGTCTTGGTTTTCTTTTACCAGATAAGGAAAGCAACAAATAAAGAAAGAGAGTGGGACAGAAATTGAACTGCTCCCAGTCAAGTAGACAATGAAATAATAAAAGATTAAGCAACGGCCTTGTTCCTCAATTCAAGAGGGG